>CADCQA010000268.1 GCA_902803415.1 uncultured Spirochaetaceae bacterium
ACGGGAAACTGCGACTCAAAGAACCTGACAGCGTGGTCATTCACGCCAATATTAAAAATATCCTTGCAAATCTGAATCATGTTTTAAATCATACAATGTGAGCAGTGCTTTTGCAAGTCCTAAAAACAGTCCTCCGTCCGCCTTGTAGGTTTTGCGCTTTTGCGTTATGCTGTGGCGTATGGCTTATGAAGTGACGGCGACCAGACGAAGGCCGCAGAGATTGGAAGACTTGGTGGGGCAGGAATTTGTGGCGGAAACGCTCAGAAATTCCATTCAGTCCGGAAAGATTGCGCACGCGTACCTGTTTTCCGGGCCGCGCGGCTGCGGCAAAACCTCTACGGCGCGCATCCTTGCCAAGGCACTGAACTGCCAGAAAGGTCCGTCTGCGACTCCCTGCGGGGAATGCTCGGCCTGCCGGGAAATCACGGCGGGTTCCTCCCTTGACGTCATCGAAATAGACGGCGCGTCCAACACAAGTGTAAACGATGTGCGCCAGATTAAGGACGAAGTCCTCTTCCCGCCGAATTCCTGCCGCTACAAAGTGTACATCATCGACGAAGTTCACATGCTTTCCACCAGCGCATTCAACGCGCTGCTCAAAACCATAGAGGAGCCGCCGCCATACGTCATCTTCATCTTTGCAACGACAGAGCTGCAGAAAGTTCCGGCAACCATCAAGTCGCGCTGCCAGCAGTTCAACTTCCGCCTTGTTCCCATCGAAAAAGTGAAGGAACAGCTGGCGCTCGCCGCCAGGGAAATCGGCATACAGGCAGAAGATGAAGCGCTTTACTGGATTGCGCGGGAATCCACCGGTTCCATGCGCGACAGCTATACGCTCTTCGACCAGGTGGCGGCGTTCAGCGACGGCGAAATCACTTACGCAAAAATCCGCGACAAGCTGGGGCTGGTGGGCGTAGACAGGCTGAACGAACTGTTCGGCTTCTGCGCCGAGGGAAAAACAACGGAAGCCCTGCTTCGGCTTGATGAATGCCTGCAGAACGGCGTGAGCATCGAGCAGCTTGTTACCGACTGTTCCGACTATCTGCGGAGCCTGCTGCTTATCAAAAGCGGCGTGAAGAAGGAAGCCCTGCTGGGGCAGTCCGCAGACCGTTTTTCGGCAGAGGTGCTTGGCGCGTGGAACAGCGTGCAGATTGAACGGGCGCTCAGCATTTTCCTGCAGCTCTACCGCGATATCCGTTACTCGCTGAGTCCCCGCTATGAATTCGAACTGGCGGTCAGCAGGCTCTGCTGGCTGTCGCAGTATGTGTCTGCCACAGACGTAAAGAAGGCGCTGGATGCCGTAAAACCGCTTCTGGTAAAATCCGCGGAAGCAAAACAAATTGTAGGGGATGGTACCAGCAGAGCTGATAGTAGCAGCGCAACTGGGGCAGGGGTCGCATCCCCGGTGCAGGGCGGAACCACGCCGGCCGTTACCCCCGGCGCTCCGGCAGAAACTGCGGCCAGTTCCGGTAATGCAGGTACCAGCTACGCCGGTGCAGCAACTGCAGCGCCGCCGCAGGCAGCACCCGTACTGCCCAACGGGCTGCCCCGTTTTTCAGCCCTTAGCGGGGGCGGCGACGAAGATTATGCTGCCGACTCCGGCGCACCGGACACAGATGATTTGGGGGCACCGGAAGACGCGGAACCTCCGCAAGACAACGGAGCTCAGTCCCCTTTTTCTGATGGCGGTGCTGAACCGCCCGCAACAAATTCAGCCCCCGTGGACACGGGCGACATCGCAAAGGTGCGGGATGCGCTCATCGCTGAACTGTCAGTGAATGATGCGCTCCTTGCAAGCGCCCTGATGAAAACAAAGGACTGGCAGTCTTCCGGCACTACGGTGACCGTCGTTACCGGGGATGCCTTTGAGCAGATGCAGCTGCAGCAGCAGGCCGGCAAAATCGCAGAGTCCCTTTCCGGACTGTACGGAAAGCAGGTTGCATTCGCCGTCAGGCTGGTGGAACAGCAGGCACAAAATACCGCCAGGGAACTTCCGGTGGAAGTCAGGATTCTACGGGATACCTTCAAGGGTTCCGTCCTCGGCTACTGAGCAGGAAGCGGGCCGCACGGGCAGAAAAATTTGGTCTAGTAACAAGGCACCGGAAGGCTGCCGGGAGAAAAATATGAATCCATTCGATATGCTGAAAGATTTGGGAAACATGAAGGAGCAGCTGCAGAAAGCGCAGGAGCAGCTTGCACAGATAAGCGTAAGCGGTTCCGCCGGCGGCAACATGGTTACCGTGACGCTGAACGGCAAATTTGAAATCACTTCGATTGTGCTCGACCCCATCTGTGTGGACAACCGCGACGTTCCCATGCTGCAGGATCTTATAAAGGCCGCCCATCACGACGCGCTCTCCAAGCTGCAGGAGCAGATGAAGTCCCAGCTTGGCCCCATGGTTGCCGGGCTGAACATTCCGGGTCTGGGCTGATGAACGCACTTGAAGAACTTACCGAAAGCTTTTCCCGTCTGCCGGGCATCGGCAAAAAATCTGCCGGCCGCATGACCAATTTCCTGCTGCGTGCCGACCCCGCTTTTGTGGAGCGCTTTGCAGGCCAGATTGCAACGCTGCAGCAGAAAATCAGGCCGTGTTCGGTCTGCGGCGCATGGACGGAGCACGATCCCTGCCCCATCTGCACGGACAGCACCCGAGACCGCACGGTGCTCTGCGTGGTAGAACAGCCGCAGGACGTGCCCACCATAGACAGCTCGCCGGAATACCACGGACTGTTCCACGTGCTCGGCGGTGTCATTTCACCGCTCGACGGCGTGGGACCTGACCAGCTGCGCATCGGGGAACTGGTGGCACGGGTCAGGGACGAGCACATCCAGGAAGTCATCCTCGCAACAAACCCCACGGTGGAGGGCGACACAACGGCCCTGTACATCCAGCGCGTCCTTCAGGACTGCGGCTGCACCGTAACCCGCCTGGCAAGCGGCCTTCCCGTCGGCGGCGACCTTGAATACATAGACAAGCTCACGCTCGCACGAAGCTTCCGCGGCAGGACAAAAATCTGAGCACCCTTCCCCCGGCAGCCGGAATCTTTTTCTGGCACGGAGCGGAAAAATGTGGTATACTGTCAGAGTCGGCACCGAATTCGCGCTTCCGGGTTTCCGAACAGGTTCATTCAGTGCCGCCGGATAAAAACGATGCAGGCGGGGCAGCACCGCCGTCTGCCGGACATGCAGTACGGTAAGGAGCGTATGGCACAGAAGAGAATCGGGCTGCAGGTGGGATCCCTTCTCGGCGGCTTTAACATAGACATCGTATTCGCCGCAGCGGAAGTCTGCCGGCAGAAAGGACATTCACTCATCCTCTTTGAAGGCGGAAGGGAAACAGACAATCCCTGCCAGCTTCAGCAGAAATTCATCTACCAGCATATTTCCCGCAGAAACATCGACAGTCTTATCGTCACCAACTGCAATTTCAGCAGCGG
>CADCQA010000269.1 GCA_902803415.1 uncultured Spirochaetaceae bacterium
GAAAAAAGAAACGGCTGCAGGACTATCTGTCGTGCAGCCGGTCTAAGGAGTTTTAAGTGCCGTCGCTTTTCATCTATACAAACGCCGCTCAGCGCGGAAGGTTACAGCAAAGTATAGATTTTTTGCATAACAATGTACGGCACATCAAAGTCCTAGGCTTCAAGCGCCCGGAACAGGGCGGAAAGCTTTTCCTTGTCCTTGCAGCCGGGGCTTGATTCAACGCCGCTGGCAACATCAAGCAGTTCCGGGCAGAAGCGGGCTGTAATGTCCCCGGCATTCCCCGGCGTGACGCCGCCTGCAAGCCACAGGCGCGTTTTTTTTGCAGCAGCGGCAACAAGGCCGTCTGCAATGCGGATGCCTGTGCCGCCGGCAGCAGATGGTGTGCAGGCGTCTATCAGGATGCGCGGCTCCCCTTCCCTTCCCAGGGATTCAAGCTGCGCAATGTCATTTTCTTCCATTATATGCACTGCGCCGTAATGCGCGACACACGCGGCACTGGTGGCACAGTGCCCCTGCGGCGCTGCACGGGTTCCAAGGAACTGCTGCATGCAGCCGTGCAGCTGCACAAAGTCAAGCACGCCGCTGTTCAGCAGGGAAAACGCCTGCTGCCCTTCCGCGCTGCACATATCCGTAACAACGCCCACTGTAAACACACGGCTGCGGTATCCGGCGCCCTCCAGCCCGGAGACAACGGAATTCACCGCCGGGGCCGACACACAGCGCGGGCTGCCGGCACTGAACACAAAACCAAGGAAATCCGCCCCCAGCCCGGCGGCATACACTGCATCATCCGCGGATGTAAGGCCGCAGATTTTGACGAAGGGCCGCTGCCGCCCGGACAACGAACGTTCCCGCACTTTTGCGGCATAGCGCAGCCACGTCTGTGCATTCCGGCAGCCTTCCTGCACCACGCTGCCCGTAAAGGCGGACACAAGGGCGGCGGCTTCACCGGGACTGCGGGCGGCGGCTTCGCCAAGGAGCATGCCCGTAAATCCCAGGCTGCCCGCAAATGCAGCGGCGCGCGGTGTACGGATGCCGCTTTCGAACACCACGCGGGCATCGGCGCCCATGATGGAACGTATGGTAGCAAGCAGCCCCGCAGGTACCAGCAGGTCAATCGTAAACGTGCTGAGGTCGCGGGAATTGACACCGCAGACAATGAAACGCTTGTCCACCACGGCCGCAACGGAACGCAGCTTCTCTACGTCCTCTTCCAGCCGCAGCTCGATGAAAGCCGTCATGCCGAGTGCAGCACAGCGCTGCGCCATCAGGATAAGCTGTTCGGTGCTGAGAATGCGGGCGATAAGCAGCACGGCGTCTGCCCCGCAGCGGTAGGCAACGTCAACTTCCTCCGGGCAGAGCAGGAAATCCTTGCGGAGCACTGCGGCAGGAGTCTTGCCGGAAGCAGCGGCGGCTTCATCAACTGCGCGGCAAACGGCACGAAGATCATCCAGCGAGCCCTTGAAAAAATTCCGCTCCGTCAGCACGGACACGGCGGCGGCACCGGCAGCAGCATAGCAGGCCGCAGTCTTCCCCGCATCCAGACCGGGCGCAATGTCGCCCTTGCTCGGAGAAGCACGCTTTACCTCAAGGACAGCGCCCTTCTGCGCAATGAACGGCACCGGGGCTGCGCGCCCCCGCCGCTCCGGTACCTCGCAGCCGTAGCTGTAACCCAGCACTGCAATGTCAGCCTTCCGTTTTGCAACGATTTCATCCAGAATATCCATAGAACACATTCCTTTCTTCAAATTAAAAGCGGAGTCCCGCAACATGCCGCGCCCGCAAAATCTTCAGGCTTGCCCAACAAAATAGCCCGTGCTATACTGGTAGTACGATGGACAACAAGAAAAATCCGCAGGGAGTGGCCGGTATTTCCCTTTCCCAGGCAGAGCTTGACAAGCTGCTGGCCAAAAAGACCGCCGCCGCGCCTGCCCCCAAAAAGGAAGACAGCAGGAACGCAAAGCTTGCAGCGCGACGTGCACGGGCAGCAGAGCTTGCCGCACAGATTTCTGCGCAGCAGAAGCACTACGTCACCGTTATCTACGGCAGCGCAACCCTGTCGCAGGAGGCACTGAGCGCACTCAAACGCGGCAACTCCATACGGCTTGACCGCAAGGCAGACGCTTCCGCCGACATTCTTGTAGACGGAAAGCTTTTTGCCAAAGGCAGCCTTGAAAGCGACGGCAAAACCGTTTCCGTAAAGCTTACGAAACGGCAGTCCGAGCACTGAGCAGCCCGCCCCCTTTTACCGGCTGCGCTCAGGCATTGGACGCAGCCCGGATTTCTTCAAGCTTTGCCTTTGCACGGCCGGAATCAAGTGCATCCAGCGCCATGGCATAGCCGTCCTTCAGCGTGCGGACTTTTCCCGCCAGATACAGCACAGCACCGGTATTCAGCCCCACTGCGGCACGCAGCGTACTGCGTCCCTTTCCTTCCAGCAGCTCAAGCGCAAGCTGCGCATTTTCTTCGCCGGAACCGCCTTTCAGCTCCTCCTCGGAAGCATCCGTTATGCCGAATTCCGCGGGGTTTATCGTGTATTTGTACTCCTTGCCGTCGTCATTTATCTGATAGACGTAGGTGGGGCTGCACGGAGAAATCTCGTCGAAGCCGTCCTTGCTGTGGATAACCATGACGCGGCGGGCTCCAAGGCGGCGGGCAGCATGTGCAACCGGCTCCAGCAGCTCCATGCCGTACACGCCGAGCACTTCGTACTTTGCGCCCGCAGGATTGGTCAGCGGTCCGAGCACATTCATGATGGTCTTGATGCCGAGTGCGCGGCGGACCGGGGCTGCATATTTCATGGCACTGTGGTAAACCGTCGCCATCAGGAAGCCGAAGCCGGTTTTCTTGATGAGTGCCGCAGTCTGCTCCGGCGTACCGTCTATCTTTATGCCCAGTGCGGAATAGAAATCCGCCGCGCCGGATTTGCTGGAAACTGCGCGGTTACCGTGCTTAGCCATGCCCTGGCCGCAGCTTGCCGCAACGATTGCAGAAAGCGAAGAAATGTTGAAGCTGCCTTTGCCGTCGCCGCCGGTACCAACAATTTCCGCAAGGTCGCAGCCGTCCACGGGCAGCGGCGTACGCTTTTTCAGCAGGACAGAGGCGCAGCCCGCCATCTCTGAGGCAGCAGGGCCTTTGGCGGCAAGCCCCATCAGCATTGCGGCGGTAACGCGCTCATCCAGCGTGCCGTCCGTCAGGTTTTCCATGAACAGCGCCGCCTGTTCCTCGCTCAAATCCTTGCCGGCAGCAATCTGGTTCAGGAATTCCGCCACCGGCAGGTTCTCGCGGCGGTAATTAAGGAAGGCGCGGAACACATCGTCGCCCTGCTGGCTTGCAATGGATTCGGGATGGAACTGCACGCCTTCCACGCAGAGCGTCTTGTGCCGGATGCCCATGACTTCACCGTCGGAAGCGCGCGCAGTCACTTCGAATTCAGGCGGCAGCGTGCTTTCGTCCACGGCGAGCGAATGGTAGCGCGTAAATGCGGACTTCCTGCCGATGATGCGGAACAGTCCGCGCCCGTCAAAGTCCAGCTCTTCCACCACGCCGTGGCAGATACGCTTTGCCTGCACAATCTTTGCACCGAAGGCTTCGGCAATTGCCTGATGTCCCAGGCAGATGCCCAGCACGGGGATTTTTCCCGCAAAGTACCGGATGGCATCCTCGCTCACGCCGGCTTCCGCAGGAGTTCCCGGACCGGGGCTGACAACCAGCCTGTCCGGATGCATTGCATCCAGCTCTTCCACCGTGCATTCCTTGGAACGAACAACCTTTACTTCGTCCCCGGAAAGGCGCTGCAGCGCCTGCACCACATTGTATGTAAACGAATCATAATTATCGATAACCAGAATCATAGTCTTTCTCCTTATGTATCAGCTCGCAGCCGGAGCCTTTGCTTTTCCTTCAAGTACAGCCCGCAGCGCGCCAAGCTTTTCGTTTGTCTCTTCCCACTCGCGGTCGGGGTTGGAATCGTAGACAATGCCGCCGCCCGCCTGCAGCGTCCACAGTCCCTGCTGGTCGAGCGCGCAGCGTATGCCGATGCAGAAATCAAGGTCGCCGGATGACTGCAGGTAGCCGATTGCCCCCGCATAGAAGCGGCGCTTTACTTTTTCAAGGCGGCTCAGGATTTCGATTGCCTCAATCTTGGGGGAACCGCTCACCGTGCCGGCCGGGAAGGCTGAACGCAGCACCTGAATCTGCTTGACGCCCGGAAGCACTTTGCCTTCCACGTCGCTCACCAGATGCATGACATGGCTGAAGAACTCGCAGTCCATGTAGCGCGTTACCTGCACGCTGCCCGCCTGGCAGACGCGCCCCAGGTCATTGCGCGCAAGGTCAACCAGCATCAGGTGCTCGCTGCGCTCCTTTGCGTCGCCGAGCAGCTCTTCGCGCAGGCGCGCGTCTTCCGCATCATCCGCGCCGCGCCGCCGGGTGCCCGCAATCGGACGGATTGAAGCAACGCCTTTGCGGACGCGCACAAGACTTTCCGGCGAAGAACCGACCAGCTGGCGGTCACCAAAGTCCAGGTAGAGCAGATAGGGCGACGGGTTCAGCGAACGCAGGCGGCGGTACACCTCCAGCGCGGAAGCCTCGCATTCCACCTGCAGGCGGCGGCTTGGTACCGCCTGAAAAATATCGCCGGCAACAATGTGCTTTTTCAGCTCAACGACTTTTTCCTTGTACTCGCGCTCCGACTGCGCAAGGTCGGTGACGGTGCGGCAGGGAGCAGCTTCTTCCGGCGGCGCAAGGTAGCTGAAGTCAAGGTCGCCGAGCCGCTTTTTCAGCCCGTCGATTGCCTTCTGCAGATCAATCTGGTGTTCCGTGTAGTTGAGCGCAAAAACATGCAGCGTTTCGGTAAAGTGGTCAAAGACGATGTACAGGTGACCCACGATGAATTCACTTTCCGGAATGTGCAGCTCGTCGGTCTGCGGCGCCAGCGTAATGGTATCGCAGCGGGCGCAGAATTCGTAGCTCAGGTAGCCGATGCCGCTTGCCGGGACGGGAATGTCCTTACAGGGCAGCTCATTTTCCTGTGCCACGTAGAGCAGCGCATCAAGGATGTCAGGCTGGTGCAGGACGCGGCTGCCCGGCGACACGGTCTCGGCGGCACCCACGCCCGCCGGCGTAAACGGCACCCGCCGCCCGTCAATGATAAACGCAATGCCTTCATCGTCCTGCAGGACACGGAATGCCTCTTCCGCCAGCAGGATGGAATAGCGTTCCTTGCCCCGGTTAAAGCGGGCGCTTTCCAGAATGGCCTTTGCCCCGATTTTACGTGCCAGCGAAAACGGCGTGTAGCGGTCGCTCGGCAGGCTCAGATATATGCAGTCAGTCCGTGTGCTCATACAATATGGCTCCTCTTGTAAAAAGTTACTATTTACAGTAACAACTATACTGCAAAGGTACGTTTCTGTCAATAGTAGCACAACAGAAATACAACGATTACAGCCAAAATGCGCGGAAGCGGAAAAATGAACGGTGCCGCATTTGTAACGCACAGCGTTACAACCAGCGGTGCCGGGCATTTTTCCGCTGGGAGCGCATTTTTTTTATGTTGCCGCAGCATTTCAGAAAAAAATAGTTCTATTGATGTAATCTCTGCAAACAAACGATGTTTATAAGAAGGGAGGCGGCAGGCGCTTTGGCAGATAAGACCCGCAGCCCAGAGGAAGGACATGAAGACGATACGGACATATACGGCACTGATGCTGCTCTGCATTGCGGCGGTACTCCCGCTGCTGGTTTCCTGCGACACCATCACCGGTTTTTTCTTTGACGACACATACGAGCTGGTCATCCACAACGGGTGCAGCAGGTACATACTTGTGGCAGTTACCTCGCAAAGAAAAGACACTGAGCCCACCGTCAGCGAAAAAATTGATGTCTCTTCATATATATTGCTGCAGGATTTTGAGCCGCAGAACTGCCGCCTGTGGTACCGCCTGAACACCGACACCGAATGGCAGAAATATGACTTTCCGCCGATGGACACCTACACATCCATAACCGTAAAATACGACGACGCCAACAGCCACTGCTACATCGCCCAGTAACAAAAAAGCCAGCGACCCTTACGGAGCGCTGGCTTCACTTTTCTGACCCATGCGGGAATCGAACTCGCAACCTACAGCTTAGGAGGCTGTCGCTCTATCCAATTGAGCTAAAGGGTCATACAAGGAGGGCGGTCACTGGAACGATGACCGCCTTCACTGGCTGTAATACAGGCGAGCTTTAAGCCGCTATACTAGCGCGACTTAAAACACCGCATTTTCAAAGTTACCTTAATTAGTTCTTTGCGCGTTCAACAAATGAACCGTCGCGGGTATCAATCACGATGCGGTCATCCGTGTTACAGAACAGCGGAACCTTCACTTCAAGGCCGGTGTCAAGCGTAGCAGGCTTGGTTGACTTGCCGGAAGTGTCGCCCTTGATGCCGGGCTCGCAGTAGGTGATGGTGCGGGTCACGTTCACGGGGAGCTTAACGCCCACAGCCTTGCCTTCATAGAAGGTGATGGAAACATCATACTCGTCATCGGGGGAAAGGTAGCCGCCGTTGTCACCGAGGTCTTCCTTGGTCAGGCGAACTTCATCCCATGTCTCCTGATCCTGGAACACAAACTCGTCACCGTCAACATAAGAAAGGCGGACGGTCTTTTCTTCCAGGTCAACTTCGTCGAACTTTTCACCAGCATCAAGCCCCAGATCCTGCGTACCGCCGGTCACGATATTCTTCACACGCAGACGTGTGACCATACCGGCGCGGCCTGATTTCTGTCCGAGCATACGCTGGACGATGAACGGGGCGTTCTCATACATGAAAGCGGTGCCCACTTTGATTTCATTCGTTGATAACATATCGCATCTTCCTATAAAAATGTTTCTTCATTATATAGAAAAAATATTAGAATTGCAACCGCTTTATGCACTCCAGCAGATTTTTTGCAAGATTCCCGTTCTGCACGAGCGAAGCAGCAAAGCGGCGGAAGCCCTGTGCCAGCGCTTCCCGGCGGCAGAGCAGCTCGTACAGCAGGCGTTCTTCTTCCCGCCGGGCATCCGGGGCGGTGCCGGGAATGCCGCCGCCCGCCGCCGCAAGCCCGTCCAGCACCTCCTGCGCCTCTGCACCCGGTTCCGCATGCCAGCGCCGCGAGTACAGCAGCGAATAGCGGCGGAACAGCGCATAGTCGCCGGGCTGAAGGAAGGGCTCCAGGCGGGAAAGGAAAGCAGCGGCCTTTACCAGCTGGAACTCCGCATCCTGCGGGTACGCATGCCAGATGAACGGCACCCCGCTCAGGCAGGCGCGCGCAAAGGAATCTTCGCCGCGCACAAAAAGCCAGCAGCATCTGCCCAGAAGCGCGTCCCAGGCCTCCTGCGGCAGGTACGGCAGCTGCGTAACAGGAAAGGGACAGCCCGCAGCATGCCATGCCTCCGTAAAGGGGCGGACGCTCAGCCCGGCAGCACAGAGCACGTGCACGCAATACTGCGCATTGTGCCGGCGCATCGTCTGCTGGTAACGGCTGAGCGCGGCAACCACGGCAGAAAAATCGCGCGGATAGGCAAAAACAAGGACAGGCAGCACGTCCTTCCGGCCAAGCATGTCCCGGCACTCAGCAGGAAGCAGGGAATCCAGCAGCGCCTGCTGCGGCGGGGCTTCCAGGATAAGTCCGCCCGTCCGCGCAGTAAAGCCCGGCATAAAATTCAGCTTCTTTACAAAGGGCGAACGCGTGGCTCCCTTGAGCAGGTGGAAGTCATCTGCCCAGTCTTCGGCCGTCAGGTATTCCACGTTGATGATATGCACGATTCCGCGGGCAGCAGACGGCTGACTTTCTACATGCTGCCCGGAAGTACCATCAGGGCCGAAGAGCAGGGCCTCCAGCCAGTCCGGGCGCCCGCACTGAAAGCATTCAAGGATGACGCGCGGCGGGTGCCGGGTAAATTCCTGCGTACATGCGGCAGCGGCATCCCACGCAAAGACCTGCCAGCCGCAGAAGTCCTGCACCGCAGCATCTTTCCTGATGCCGGGCGCCAGTGCCGAAAAGGACGCAAGGTCGCTTACCACCAGCCGCAGCCGGGCATCAGGAGCAAGGCGGCAGAGCGCACGGGCAAGGCGGTACACAAAACCGATGTCACCGTAATTATCAACGACCCTGCACAGCAAAGTGATGTCTGTTTCCATTGCGCCCGCGTCCTCCTTCAGCAGAGGATAAGCCGGGGGCAGGTGTTTGTCAAGTTAGTGCGTTGCAAAAACTCGCGGACGGCAGGTAAATAGCCGCCGCCGCCGGGACTAGGAGCCGCCGTGACTGTTCACTGCATTTGCGCAGGATGAGAACAAAAGCCCGGCCGCAAGCAGCACGGCTGCGGCAAGCCGCAGCATGGCCGCTCCACGACGAACGCTTGGGAACGTATAAAAACAGGCTTCTTCTGCATACCGGCTTCCTTCGGGGCAATAAACCACCCCATTCTATCACACATTTTTACTATACAAGCACTACAAAGAACATGCAAGGTATATATCCGGTTCCAAGGGGGACAGCATACAGCAAAAATACGCTCTCATCCTCTCAACGGAGCCAGTTTCAAAAGTCTGTTACTTTTGAAACTGGCTTTCAAAAA
>CADCQA010000270.1 GCA_902803415.1 uncultured Spirochaetaceae bacterium
TAGAAATTGCTCAGGTTCATAATCGGCTGCCAGAACATGCCCACGTAGCTGCCGAATGCAATGTACGTGCCGATGGAAACATTTTCGATTCCCAGTACCTTGATGCCCACCAGGTACAGGCACATGGTGCCAACGCTCCAGCACAGGTCAATCCACGAACCGAAGCCGTCGCACCACAGCACCGCCCGCAGAAATTCCTTCCGGTCATCCCAGACAAGTTCCTGGAATGTCCGGTCGGTTTCCGGTTCCGCGCGGAAACTTTGGATGATTTTTATGCCGGACAAATCCTCGTTGATGAATGCATTCATGTTCGAAGACTTCTGCCGCTTTGCCCGCCAGTGCTTTTCCGCCATCACCGAGATGAGGAAAATCCCGGCAATCATAAACGGCAGGCTGCACAGCGCCGCAAGCGCCAGCTGCACATTCTTCACGAACATGATGACCATGACCGCCACCACCGTCACCAGGTTGGGGATGAGCGTCGTCACTGCGTTCTCTATCACGTCCTTGAGCGAATTGGTGTCGCCGATGATGCGCGCAAGGATTTTTCCCGACGGGCGCGAATCAAAGAACGCAAGATCAAGGCGCTGTATGTGGTCGTAGAGCTGCTGCCGCAGTTCCTGAATGACCTTGTTGCTCGTCCGTGCCATCAGCAGCATGCGCATTTTTACGGCAAGCACCGCAAGCACATTTATCAGCGCGCCCAGCACAACAATGCGCACCAGTCCGCGGAAATCGCCCGGCATGATGTATTTGTCAATGGCGCGCTCGTTCAGCAGCGGGTTCACAAGGTCAACTGCCGAGCCGAGCGCCATCAGGATGAAGACCACGGCAATGCGCTTCTTGTGGTGCAGCAGGTAGCTGAAAAGCCGCAGCATGGTCACCGACTTTGCTTTTTTTTCAGTATGTTCGTCCTGTTTGTAGCTGTTCATCGTTCACCTCAACTGTACTGGCTGTCATAGGTTTCCTTGTAGAGGCCGCCTTTCGCAAGCAGCTCCTCGTGTGTACCGCATTCCGCAATTTTTCCGCCGTCAAGCACAATGATTTTGTCTGCCTTGCAGACGGCACTTATCCGGTGCGCAATAATGATTTTCGTCATGCCATGCAGGGATGCCAGCACTCCCTGAATTTCCTGCTCAGTCTCCGTGTCCAGCGCGGAAGTTGAATCGTCTAGGACAAGCACCGGTGTGCGGCGTGCCAGTGCGCGTGCAATGGTAATGCGCTGCTTCTGCCCGCCGGAAAGCCCGATGCCGCGTTCCCCGATGACTGTCTGTTCGTGCTCAGTCATTTTGTCCACGAATTCCGCGCTGCGGGAATTGCGGAGCGCACGCCGCACTTCGGCAGTCGTCATGCTGTCCTTGGAGCCCAGCCGCACGTTGCCGTCAATCGTATCGCTGAACAGAAAGATGTCCTGCATGACGCAGGCAACGGCACGCCGCAGTGTGGGCAGCGGCAGCTCCCTGATGTCAATGCCGTCCAGCCGGATGCAGCCTTCAGTTGCATCGTACATGCGCTTGAGCAGGTTGATGACCGTCGTCTTGCCGGCGCCGGTCGCCCCCATGATGCCGAGCGTCTGCCCCGCCTGTATACTGAACGATACGTCACTCAGTATGTCGCGCCCGCCTGCACGGTAGCTTACGTGCTCAAAGGCAACGTCTCCGTTCAGGTCAATCGCAGGCAGCAGGTGTTCCGCAAGCCCTTCGTCCTGGGCCGCAGCAAGGGCAGACTCCTCCTGAATGCCGGGCACCTGTGCATAA
Source organism: uncultured Spirochaetaceae bacterium (assembly GCA_902803415.1). Lineage (GTDB taxonomy): Bacteria > Spirochaetota > Spirochaetia > Treponematales > Treponemataceae > Treponema_D. Next base: position 1,758 of record CADCQA010000270.1, read on the forward strand.
ATCTTGTTCAGGCGCTTTACGCTTGCCCCGGCGTGTGAAAATCCGTTTGTCAGCCAGCCGAGCATTTCCATGGGCCACACAATACCGCTCACGTACTGCAGGAATGCCATCAGCTCGCCGATACTCAGCGTTTTTCCGCCCGCAAGCGGACTGCCGTTGATGACAAGGTAACCGCCCAGCAGCAGCGTTACAACGGCAAGGAGCCGCGTGATAAGCTGAATAATGGGGTTGTAGCGCACGAACACCCGCGACATTTCTATGTTCAGTTCGTAATACTTCTGGTTGTGGCGGTGGAATTTCGTAATCTCAAAACCTTCGCGTGCGAACGCCTTTACCGTGCGCACCCCCGCAAGGTTTTCCGCGGCAGTGTTGTTCATCTCCGAGTTTTCCTGCTCAAGGTCGCCGTACAGACTGTCCAGCCTGCGCTCCATAAGGATGGCAATCACTGCCGCCGCCAGCATGCCCGCCGCGGGGATAAGCGCCAGCTGCCAGTTGATGCGGAAGATGAAGAACATCGTGCTTGCCGTGCGCACCACAACTTCCGCCATCAGAATCCCCATGAATGAGGCAATTTCCCAGATTCTGTCCACGTCATCCTTGACGCGGCTCATCAGCTCTCCGCTGTTGATGCCGTCAAAGAAATTTGCAGAAAGGCTCTGGATTTTCTGAAAGAGGTTGATGCGCACTTCTGAGGCAATTTTGCTGCCGCACCAGTCGCACAGGAATTCCTTGGTATATTGGAAGACAAA
>CADCQA010000271.1 GCA_902803415.1 uncultured Spirochaetaceae bacterium
AATGATTTTCTTTTCAATATAAAGGTGCTGCCGCTTCAGCTCCCCCAGAAAAATCAGCAGGTAGCCCGACGCTTCAAGCTCGTATCCTTCGGCGGAATTTTTTACGGTTTCAAAGAGTTTCTGCGCAAGGACGGTAAGCTCTTCGTTATCGTGCGGCAGAAAATCGTGCAGTATGACGTTGCCGCTTACGACGGCGCTGATAAAATCGTCGGGCAGGTAGCCGTGCTGCCGCACAAGCTCTATGTCAAAAACCAGCGACTCGTAAAGCGCCTGCCCTTTGTCGCCCGCGTCGCCGTGCAGGATTTTTCCCGGTATGAAGCAGAGGTCGTCCTTTGCCAGCCGGATGTTCCTGTCCTTGACAAAAACATTGTAGGTGCCGGAAATGACGTGCAGCAGCTCGAATTCCGTGTGCCAGTGGACGGGCAGGTCGTACTTGGGGTCAACGGTATTGTTCAGGTAGTACTGCAGGGGAAAGAGTACCGTGCCGCGCTGAAATTTTTCCTGCTCATTCTGCTTCCGTGACGTGCGGTCCGGAACGGCGGAATACTGGTTAATTAATACTTTTGTCATACTTTATTGGAATTATAGCACTAGCAATAAATAAAATTCAAGATTATAATTGTATTTATGATTCAGAAATTTTCATACGGGGAACCCGTGGAAACGGGTGCCGTGGTCAGCAGGACAGACTGCATGCCGGAAGGGAGCGCCTTTCCCTTCGGCACGGTGGTGAGTAATTTTCCGTTCCGGTGGATGTGCACGCTTGGCAGCGATGATTTTGTATTCGGGCTGGGCGAAAGCATGCGCGGCATAAACAAACGCGGCTTTAAGTACGTCAGCTGGTGCTCCGACGTTCCCAACCAGAACGAATTTACCGCTTCCATGTACGGGGCGCACAACCTGGTGATTGTGTATGGCGCCGGGGATGCCTCATGCCGTGCCCTGTTCTTTGACACGGCTTCCCGCGTGACGTTTGATATAGGTTACACGGAATACAGCACCTTTACCGTGGAAACTGCCGAGACAGGCGTGGACGTGTATGTTATCACCCCCGATGAGGGCAGCGGACTGAATGTGCTGCAGGACGTGGTCCGGCAGTTCCGGCAGCTTATCGGGCAAAGTTACATTCCGCCGCGCTGGGCCTTCGGCTTTCAGCAGAGCCGCTGGGGCTACAAGATGGAAGACGACATCCGCAAAGTGGTGTCGCGCCAGCATGGTGCGGGGCTGCCGATAGATGCCGTGTGCATCGACATAGACTACATGGATGCCTACAAGGACTTTACCGTGGACGCGCAGAAATTCCCCGACATGGCAAAGCTTTCCGCAGATATGCGCGAAGAAGGGGTGCACCTGGTACCGATTATCGATGCCGGGGTTAAGCGGCAGCAGGGCTACGATGTCTACGAGGAAGGCTGCGACAACGGCTATTTCTGCAAGAAAGAGGACGGTTCCGATTTTGTTGCGGGCGTGTGGCCGGGGCGTTCCTGCTTCCCGGACTTTTTGAACCCGGCGGTGCGCTCGTGGTTCGGCGGCAAATACAGGCGGCTGACGGAACTGGGCATTGACGGTTTCTGGAATGACATGAACGAGCCTGCCATGTTTTACAGCGACGAAAGCCTTGAAGAGACCTTCCGCAAGCTGCAGTCCTACCAGGGGCAGAACCTTGACGTACAGACATTCTTTGAGTTCACTCCGCTGAGCGGCAGCACCTTTAACCGGCTGGACGACTACCGCCGCTTTTACCACGAAATTCCTGCGGAAGGCGGCGGCACAAAGAAAATCCGCCACGACCTTGTGCACAACCTTTACGGGGCAAATATGACGCGCGCCGCCGCGGAATCGCTGCGGGAAATCTCGCCGGACAAGCGCATGCTGCTTTACTCCCGCGCATCCTGCGTGGGCGCGCACCGTTACGGCGGCATCTGGACGGGAGACAACGCCTCCTGCTGGGCGCACCTGCAGCAGGAAATCAAAATGCTGCCGTCGCTGAACATGGTCGGCTTCCTGTATTCCGGGGCGGACATCGGCGGCTTTGGGGAATCCACAACGCGTGACCTGCTTCTGCGCTGGCTTGCACTGGGCGCCTTTACGCCGCTGATGCGCAACCACTGCGCGTGGAACAACCGCAGCCAGGAATGCTACGCCTTTGGGAACACGGATGACTTCAAGAGCCTGCTGGATTTCCGCTACGCACTTGTGCCCTACATCTACAGCGAATTTGTCAAGGCAGCGCTGGGCGGCACCATGTATATCCGGCCGCTGGGCTTTGACTTCCCCACGGACATGCGCGCGCTGCGTACCGAAGACCAGCTGCTGGTGGGCGAAGGCATTCTGATTGCCCCGGTGTACGAGCAGAACGCAGACGGCCGCTACGTGTACCTGCCGGAAGACATGACAAAGGTCTGCTGGTGCCGCGGAAAGATTTCTACGGAAGAAAAGAAGCGCGGTTCCTACTACATCCGGATGCCGCTCGATACCGTAACCTTCTTTGTTCGGAAAGACAGGCTGGTGCCGCTGTGCCAGCCCGCAGCGAATACTGCCGCACTGGACACGTCGTCCTTCACCCTGGTGGGCACGGGAACTTCCTACAGCCTGTACGAGGATGACGGATATACGCGTACGGTAACGCTGGAAGGCCGGATGCGCACGCTGGAACGGTAGCAGACTTGTAAAAAAGCAAGGAAAGCGGTATCCTTACAGATACGGAGGCTTCCATGTCATCACAGATAGTGAACATTGCGTTCTATGATGCGCACCCTTATGACCGTGAAACATTCACGGAGGCGAACAGGCAGTTCATGTACAACATCGATTTTTTCGATTTCCGGCTGAACGAAAAGACTGCGTTGTCCGCGCGGGGCTATGATGCCGTATGCACGTTTGTGAACGACACGCTGGATGCAGCAGTCATTGAGGCGCTTAAAGAATGCGGCGTGCAGCTGATAGCGCTGCGCTGCACGGGTTACAGCAACGTTGACCTGCAGGCGGCGGCGCAGGCAGAAATCCCCGTTGTGCGCATTCCCGCATATCCGGCACATGCCGTTGCGGAGCACGCTGCTGCAATGCTGCTTTCCCTTACCCGCTGTGTTCCGCGGGCATACCTGCGCACCCGCACGGGGAATTTTTCGCTTGACGGGCTGATCGGGCGCGACCTGCACGGGCTGACCGCCGGCATTGTGGGTACGGGCCGCACCGGCAAGGCATTTGCGGAAATCCTTGCGGGGCTGGGCATGAAAATCACCTGCTGCGACGTGAATCAGGACAAGGACTGGGCGAACAGGCACGGCTTTGCCTACATGCAGCTGGCGCAGATGTTTGCGAATGCGGATGTTATCAGCCTGCACTGCCCGCTCACGGCGGAAACGCGGCACATTGTGAACGAAAATTCCCTTGCGCTCATGAAGCGCGATGCAATCATTGTGAACACCGGGCGCGGCGCTCTCATCGATACAAAGGCACTTGTGCGCGTGCTCAAGAAGCAGGAAATCGGCGGGGTGGCGCTGGAAATCTACGAGGAAGAAGACAAATACTTCTTTGACGACTGGTCGGCCGACGTTATCCGGCAGGATACGCTTGCGCGGCTGCTGACCTTCCCGAATGTGATTGTAACTCCGCACCAGGCCTTTCTTACGGCTTCCGTGCTCAAATCGATTGCCGAAACGACGCTGGGCAACATCCTTGCATTCCAGTCGGGCGGCGAGCTTCTGAACGAAATAAAAGCCGCGGAATAGGCTTTCCCTGCGGTAAAAGCCGCTGCCACTCATGCATTTTGGGTACCGCGCGGCGGCTCTTTTGCCCCGGGTTTTTTGTGTCCGGGCACTATGTGTCCGGCACCCTATCCCTTGACTAAAAACACCACAGGTAGTAGACTGTTAGAAGTGCATCCGCTACATATAGTGTAGTGCATAACTTACCTAAGTATTTTTATTACAAGTAATTATGCTGTGGATAAGTTAAACTGCAGTCTGTGGGGGTGCCCAGAAATACCAAGTATCGAGGGGACCATGAAGATCATCAAGCGCAGCGGGGCTGAAGTTGTATTTGACCGCAACAAAATAGCTGCGGCAATAGAAAAGGCAAATGCCCAGGTTGATGAAAAAGACCGCCTTTCTGAAAAACAGATTAATTCAATTGCTGATGATATAGAAATTGAGTGCCACAAGGAAGGGCACACGCTGAACGTAGAGGACATCCAGGATCTGGTGGAACACGGCATCATGCAGCACGGCGCCTACAATGTTGCAAAGCTGTACATCACCTACCGCTACCGTCATCAGCTCATGCGCCGCCAGAACACTACCGACGAACAGATTTTAAGTCTGCTTGAAGAAAATAACGAAGAAGTAAAGCAGGAGAACTCAAACAAGAACCCCACGGTTGTCTCCGTGCAGCGCGACTACATGGCCGGCGAGGTGAGCAAGGATATCACCAGGCGTTTCCTGCTCGATCCGGATATCGAAAAAGCGCATGAGGACGGCATCATACATTTCCACGACGCAGATTATTTTGCCCAGCACATGCACAACTGCGACCTGGTGAACCTTGAGGACATGCTGCAGAACGGCACCGTCATCAGCGGTACCCGCATTGACCGCCCGCATTCCTTTTCCACGGCGTGTAACATTGCCACACAGATTATTGCGCAGGTTGCCAGCTGCCAGTACGGCGGGCAGAGCATTTCGCTTGCGCACCTTGCTCCTTTTGTCGAAGTGAGCCGCAGGAAAATCAAGAAAGAAATCGAAGAAATGACCGCTGCCACCAACCTTGAGGTGAACGACGCTCAGTTCAACTTTATGCTGAACCAGCGCCTCCGTGACGAAATAAAGAAAGGCGTACAGACCATTCAGTATCAGGTCATCACCCTTATGACGACGAACGGTCAGGCACCGTTTGTTACGGTGTTCATGTACCTGAACGAGGCAAAGAA
>CADCQA010000272.1 GCA_902803415.1 uncultured Spirochaetaceae bacterium
AGCACCGTAAAAATGCGCGGAAGCGGGAAATTGAACGGCGCCGCATTTGTAACGAGTAGCGTTACAACCAGCGGTGTCGGGCAATTTCCCGCTGGGAGCGCATTTTTTTTGCATGTTGCCCCGGTGCATGGGGCTGATAGCCCGGGGCTAATAGCCCGGGGCTGCCAGCCCCTTTTTCTCCCCCCTGTTGATATAAACGCCGAAAAGCATTATCCTAGGGGGCGGCTGGGTTCCGGGAGCTGGCTTCCGGGCTTTGCCGCGTATGCATAAGGCGCCGTGCACAGTCCGTGTTTCCGGGCGCCGTAGAGGAAGGTGATTTTATGGCAGTTGACGAAAGTTTGCAGATGGTGCGCCACAGCTGTGCGCATGTGATGGCAGAAGCGGTGTTGAATCTTTTCCCTGGTACCAGGATTGCCATCGGTCCGGCAATCGACAATGGTTTTTACTATGATTTCGACTTTCCCGCAGACCACAAGCCCAGCGAGGCTGATTTTGCCCTTATCGAGAAGGAAATGCGCCGCATTCTTGCGGGGAACCACGAGTTTGTGCGCAAGGAAGTTTCCCGGGCAGAGGCGCTGGAACTGTTCAAGGACCAGCCGTACAAGGTCGAGCTGATTGAAGGTCTGCCGGAAAACGAACCCATCACGACCTACACCCAGGATTCTTTCACTGACCTTTGCCGCGGCCCGCACGTTGCCAGCACAAAGGAAATCAACGCGCAGTCATTCAAGCTGATGAGCCTTGCCGGCGCATACTGGCGCGGGGATTCCAACCGCCCCATGCTCAGCCGCATCTACGCCGTCTGCTTCCATAAGCCGAACGAACTGAAGGACTACCTCAAGATGCTGGAAGAGGCGGACAAGCGCGACCACCGCAAGCTTGGCGTGCAGCTTGACCTGTTCCACCTTGACCCCGAAGATCCCGGTCAGATTTTCTGGCACCCGAACGGCTGGACGATGTACGTGACGCTGCAGGATTACATGCGCCAGAAAGTCACTGCCGACGGCTACATGGAAGTCAATACGCCTGCCATCATGCCGCGCACCCTGTGGGAGCGCAGCGGCCACTGGGGACATTACCAGAAGAATATGTTCGTTACCGAAAGTGAAAAGCGCCTGTTCGCCGTGAAGCCCATGAACTGCCCCGGCGCGCTGGAGATTTTCAAGTCACGGATCCGTTCCTACAAGGATCTGCCGATGCGCCTTGCCGAATTCGGGCACTGTGTGCGCAACGAGCCGAGCGGTACCCTGCACGGCATTATGCGCGTGCGCGGCTTTGTCCAGGACGACGCGCACATTCTGTGTACGGAAGAGCAGATTGAGGCGGAAGTCACCAAGTTCTGCTGCCTTCTTAAGGATGTCTACAAGGACTTCGGTTTTGACAAGAACCTGCTCATAAAGCTGTCTACCCGCCCGGAAGACCATGTTGGTGATGATGCCACGTGGGATCACGCGGAGGCGGCACTTGCTGCGGCATGTAAGGCTGCCGGGCTTTCATTTGAAATCCAGCCGGGCGAAGGTGCCTTCTACGGTCCCAAGCTTGAGTTCACGCTGATCGACGCACTGGGGCGCCAGTGGCAGTGCGGCACCATCCAGCTGGACTACCAGCTGCCGTCCGCAGAGCGCCTGAATGCCGAGTATGTTGGTGCGGACAACCAGAAGCATCACCCTGTTATGCTGCACCGTGCGGTGCTGGGTTCACTGGAGCGCTTCCTTGGCATCCTTATCGAAAACTATGCAGGCGCACTGCCCGCATGGCTGCACTTTGAGCAGGCTGCCGTTGTGCCGGTCGCGCCGGACTTCAACGGCTACGCGGACAAGGTTGCATCCTTCCTGCGCGCTGCAGGTATCCGCGCAAATGCTTACACGGACGACAGCAACATGAAGAGCAAGATAAAGCTCATCTCCTCCGAGCACAAGACGCCCTACATCATTGTTGTGGGTGCGAATGAGCAGGCAGAAGAGAGCGTTGCCGTGCGCTTCCGTGCCTCAAGCGGCCTGCCGCAGAAGACCTTCAAGCTGAACGAATTCCGCGACTACGTGCTGGACAAAGTGCAGACCCACTTCAACGGCATTTGAGTTTTTCATAAAAACAAAGGTAAACAAAAAATCCCTGCTGCCGTTTGCCGCGGTATGCAGGGATTGGCTTACATAAAAAAGGCGTTTCCCCACCGGGAAGCGCCTTTTTTGTTCGCTTTGCGTTATGTACTTAGGGGCGGACCACTACGTCTGCGATGTGCGGGCGCTTCTGGATGTCCTTCTGCAG
>CADCQA010000273.1 GCA_902803415.1 uncultured Spirochaetaceae bacterium
CACTAAAATACGATGTTTAAAATCGCGCTATTTGAGCGATTTTAAACTCGTTGACCTGAGCGGAAACGTAGTTTCCGAACAGGTCTATTACACTGTTTCCAGCGATGCGCGGGTGACTTTCCAGCCGTCCGCAGTCTTTTCGGCTTCAAGCCATGCATAGTGGCCGTCTGCCAGGGCACCCGGATTGACGACCGTCGTCCTGCCGATTGTGTCGATTGCAGCACTCTCATGGATGTGCCCGGTGACGGCAGCAAGCGGCTGGTGCTTTTCGATAAAGGCACGGAGCAGCGGGCTGCCGACATGCATGCCGTTTGCAATGGCATCGCATTTGCTGTCCTTGGGCGGATTGTGGATAAGGATAACAAGGTTGTCCCACTGCTGCTCCCCCTGCCGGGCAACAATGTCAAGATCAGCGGCAAGCTCTTCGTCACTGCGCTCAAAAAGCGTTTCGCCGGAAAACTTACTGCCGCCGCCGCTGCCCGCAAACACAAGGCCTTCCCAGTTTACCAGGCTGCCTTCCACGGAAATATCCTTCTTCTCAATTTCAGCAAGGAACGAAGGATCATCGCAGTTACCGATGACAGAAAAAACGGCATCGTGTTTGGAACAGAGCTTTTCCAGCGCAGGAAGGCCGGTCTCCGGCGCCTTGAAGCGGGCAAAGTCACCGGCAAAAAGCACGACATCGGCTTCCTTAAACTGCGGCTCCAGCTTGTCCAGAACCTCTGTGTTTCCGTGCACGTCACTGATAAGCAAAAACTTCATTATAAAACCTCCAGAACCTTTTTAAGCGCAGCCATCTGTTCATGCGTACCGATGCTGATGCGCACAAAATTCTCTATGCCCGGCGTGCGGAACAGGCGGATCAGAATGCCCGCATGCTTTGCCGCCTGATAGATTTCGTCGCCGCTGCGCCCGTCTTTGCGCGCAAAGACAAAATTCGTGCTGCTGTCGATGACAAACCAGCCCCTGCCCCGCAGGAATGCGGCAAAGTCGTCGCGCTCGCTGATAATCCGGCGGGCATTCTGCGCGTAATACCATGCAGCCCGGCAGGAAGCTTCGGCGGCAGTCTTGGTGATAAAGTCCACCGGAAAGTGGTTCACGGAATTTTTAACGGTGAACACCGCGCGCACCAGTTCCGGCGCCGCAACAATGTAGCCGAGCCGCATGCCGGCGAACGACAGGCTCTTGCTGAAAGTGCGCACAATCACAAGGTTCTTGAATTCCGCAAGCAGCGGCAGGCAGCTTTCTGCAGCAAAGTCGCAGTAGGCTTCGTCCACCACAAAGACGCGGTCTGCAGGGGCGCGTTTCAGCATCTGCCGCACTTCGTCCCGGCTCAGCGCAATGCCGGTGGGCGCATTGGGATTCGCCAGAATTATGGAAGAATCCGTCTCGTTTGCGGCGCGGAGCATTGCCTCTGTATCAAGGTGCCAGTCCGGGAGGAGCGGCACGGACTGCATGGGAATATGGTAGAAGCCGCAGTACACCGGATAGAAGCTGTAGGAGAATTCCGGCTGCACAAGCGGGCGGTCGCCGTCAAAAAACGTGTAGAACACAAAGCTCAGCACCTCGTCGCTGCCGTTGCCGCAGTAAATCATGTCCGGCGTAACCGTAAAGGGCAGCCGGTTCCGCTCATCAGGCGTGCATGCGGTGCCGTCAACACGGGTATTCCCCAGGCAGCCGCCCGTAGCGTTGAGCATTGCTGCAATCTCCGCGCGCAGGCTGTCCACATCCGGGTCGGGGTACAGTCCCAGCCGGGGAAGCTGCTCTGCCGCAGCCCGCTGCACCGCCTGCCCCACGCTTTCGTGCGGGGGATAGGGATTTTCATTCGCATTCAGCTTTATATAGTCCCTGTCCGTCGGCTGTTCGCCGGGAACATAGGGATGCAGCCCGCTCAACCTCTGTGCAAGCATAAAACACCTCACTCTACGGAAATAACTGGTGGGAACCTCGAAAAACTTCAGCTTTTCAAGATGCACCGCTTTATTAAACCAGTTCGGAAACTTCAGTTTCAGAACTGGTTACACTAGAATGCGATGTTTAAAATCGCGCTATTTGAGCGATTTTAAA
>CADCQA010000274.1 GCA_902803415.1 uncultured Spirochaetaceae bacterium
AAACCTGCATAAATCATTGACACTAGGGGCAAATACCGGTATACTGCACCACAGGAACTGTCAAGGAAGGAGGACGCATGAAAAAGATACTGAAACTTGCTGCAGTCTGTGCAGCAGCGGCACTGGCATTCAGCAGCTGCTCAAAGAAAACGGAAAAGGGCGAATTCACCGTAGAAAAGGGAACGCTCAAAATCGGCATGGAAATCGGCTACCCGCCGTTTGAATACTTTGACACGGACGGCAAGACCCCGTGCGGCTTTGACGTAGAACTGGGCAAGGAAATTGCAAAGCGCCTCGGCCTGAAGGCTGATTTCGTAGACATCGCATGGGACGGTATTCTGGGCGGTCTGGACACCGACAAGTACGACGCCATCATGTCTGCCATGACCATTACACCGGAACGCAAGGAAAACTACGACTTCTCTACTCCGTACATCGGTAACGGGCAGTCCCTCATCATCCTCAAGGACTCAAAGCTCAACATCAGCAGCCCGGCAGACGTCAAGGGCCTTAAGGTGGGCTACCAGGCAGAGACAACCAGCGACTACTTCATGAAGAAGCAGGAGAAGGACAAAGGCGTAAACTACGTGCATGAAGAGTACGACAAAGTGATGAACGCTTATGACGACCTGCGCCTGGGACGCATTGATGCAGTGTGCAGCGACTACCTTGTTGCCGTGGATTACCTTGGCAAGAAGGGGTCTCCCTACCAGTGCGTGTGGAAGGGCACTCCGGACGAATACTTCGGCGTATGCGTGAAGAAAGGGAACATCGCCCTGCTGGACAAGATAAACGACGCCATCGCAGAGATGAAGGCAGACGGTACGCTCAAGACCATCTACGAGAAGGTCTTCGGCATGGACCTGTCCGACAGCATCCCGCAGTGACGGGGGTACCGGCGGAATGACTTCCCTGCAGAAAATCCTGGGGTGGATTCCCCAGCTGCTTGACGGCGCAAAGATAACTATACTGCTGACGCTCTGCGCAATTGCCGCAGGGCTGGTGCTGGGCACGCTGCTCGCGGTCGGGGAAATGTCCCGGCACAAGGCGGTGCGCGCCCTGTGCTCGGCATACATATTTTTCTTCCGGGGCACCCCGCTCCTGATGCAGCTTTACTTTGTCTACTACGGTCTGCCGGAGATAAACCGTGCGCTCACCATCAACAGCCAGTTCCTTGCGGCATTCATCGCCTACGGGCTGAACAGCGGCGCGTACTGCAGCGAAATCATCCGTGCCGCCATACAGTCGATTGACAAAGGGCAGTTCGAGGTGAGCCGCGCGCTGGGCATGAACTATTTCCAGACGATGACGCTCGTCATACTGCCGCAGTCAATCCGGCGCCTTATCCCGCCGGTCGGCAACGAATTCATCATGCTGCTTAAGGACGCGTCGCTTGTGTCGCTGATTGCCCTTGCGGACATCACCAAAGTAACGCGCAGCATCCAGTCCTCAACCGCATCATCGCTGGTCTACATACCGGCAATGGTGCTCTACCTCTTCATCACGGCGGTCTTCACACTGATATTCCACGTGCTGGAGAAAAAACATTCCAGGTACGAGTGAGGGGGCCGGCTATGAGCATGATAAAAACAGAAGACGTCTGCAATTCATTCGGCAAGCTGGATGTACTTGATCACGTGTCACTCACGGTGGAACCAAAGGAAGTGGTCTGCATCATCGGGCCCAGCGGCGCGGGAAAATCAACGTTCCTGCGTACACTCAACAACCTTGAGCACATCAACCACGGAAAAATCTATATTGAAGACAAACTGCTGGCCCACTACGAGCAGGGGGAGCGCAAGCTGCACCTTTCAGCCCGCGACACCCGGAACCTGCTGCTGGGCGTCGGCATGGTCTTCCAGCGCTTTAACCTGTTCCCGCACAAGACTGCGCTGGAGAACACCATGCTTGCGCCCATGAACGTGCGCCACAAGACGGAAAAGGAAGCGCGGGAGATAGGCATTGAGCTGCTGAACCGCGTGGGGCTGGGCAACAAACTGGACGCCTACCCTTCAAAACTTTCCGGCGGGCAGCAGCAGCGCGTTGCCATCGCGCGGGCGCTTGCCATGGAACCGCGCATCATGCTTTTTGACGAGCCGACGTCTGCGCTCGACCCGGAGCTGGTGGGCGAAGTCCTGAGCGTCATGAAGCAGCTTGCAGAAGACGGCATGACCATGGTCGTGGTAACGCATGAGATGGGCTTTGCCCGCGAAGTTGCAAACCGCGCCGTGTTTATGGAAAACGGCAGGCTGGTGGAAGAAGGCAGCCCGGAAGCTATTTTCCAGCATCCGCAGAACGAACGCCTGCAGCAGTTCCTGAAGGCAGTCCTGTAACAACGTGTGCAGCCAGACCGGAAATCAAAGTTTTCCGATTTGGTTCGATACATATTAATTTTCTCCGATAAAGTACTTGACAAAGTGCACGTTCTGGTGCATTATAAAAGAGTAATCCTTTACAGTCCAGGCGATTTTGCTCGGGCTGGAACAAAACCTCCTATTTTTTATGCCGGCGGAAGGCGTTTGTCGTCCGCCGGATTTTTTTTCGGCGGAAAAACGGGTCGTAGACTGAGGCAAAACAGATTCCTCCAAATTTTCCTAGACAATATCAATAAATACCGCTATAATAAGGCAATCATGGAAGAAGAAAGAACGCTTGTCATCAATCCTCTGGAGGACATAAACAAGCTGAAGGCGCTTGCCTCAGAGCCGCGCATTCAGATGCTCAGCCTGCTGAGGAACCGGACACTGAACATCAATGAAATTGCAGACGAGCTCAAGCTGCCGCAGTCAACGGTGGCAACGCACATTTCCATACTGGAGAACGCCGGGCTGCTCATCACCGAGTCCGTGCGCGCAAAAAAAGGCAACCAGAAACTCTGCCGCCCGTCATTCCGCGAAGTGCTCGTGCAGTTCCCGGAGGAACAGAGCCCGGAGCGGAATTTCATAGACATCGAAATGCCCATCGGCATTTTCACCGACTGCCGGGTAACCGCGCCCTGCGGCCTCTGCTCGCCGGAACACATCATCGGGCTGCTGGACATTCCCGATTCATTCCTGAACCCGGAACGCATGAAGGCGGGGCTGCTCTGGTGCGGGAGCGGCAGCTTTGAGTACAAGTTTCCCAACAACACGCTGTACGACCAGAAGCGCCTGAACAAGCTGGAGGTAAGCATGGAACTTTCCTCCGAGACGCCCGGCACGAATGCAGACTGGCCGTCAGACATCACCGTCTGGATTAACAAGGTAGAAATCGGCACCTGGACGTCGCCGGGGGATTTCGGCGACAAACGCGGCAAGTACACGCCCCTGTGGTGGAAGCTTGAAGGTTCGCAGTACGGGCTGCTCAAGCATTTTTCCGTTACGCAGGAAGGCAGCTTTGTGGACGGCGTGCAGATTTCGGGCGTAAGGCTCAGTGACCTGGAAATCCCGGAGCACCATTCCATCCGTGTGCGGGTGGGCGTAAAAGAGGATGCCGAGCACATGGGCGGCATGAACATATTCGGCAAAGGCTTCGGCAACTACGACCAGGGCATCATCCTGCGCTCGTACTTTGCGGAGTAGCAAAAAGAGCAAAAACAGCAAGGAGCGATTCAATGACACAGACCATTATCGTCGATACCGGCGACAAAAAGGCGTCTATCAGCAGGGACATTTACGGGCACTTCTCCGAACACCTGGGGCGCTGTATCTACGGCGGCTTCTGGGTGGGAAAGGATTCTCCCATCCCCAACGTGCACGGCTACCGCAAGGACGTGCTGCAGGCATTCCGGGACATCGGCATTCCTAACCTGCGCTGGCCGGGCGGATGCTTTGCCGACGAATACCACTGGAAGGACGGCATCGGCCCCAAGGAAAACCGCAAGCGCATGATAAACACGAACTGGGGCGGAGTCATTGAAGACAACAGCTTTGGTACCAACGAATTCATGGGTCTGTGCGACGAGCTTGGCTGCAAACCGTACATCTGCGGCAACGTGGGCAGCGGCAGCGTGCAGGAAATGGACGAATGGATTGAATACATCACGTTCAGCGGCGAAAGCCCCATGGCAAAGCTGCGCGCAGAGAACGGACACGAAAGCGCCTGGAAGCTTCCGCTCTTTGGTGTGGGCAACGAAAGCTGGGGCTGCGGCGGCAACATGCGCCCCGAATACTACGCGGACACCTACCGCCGCTACCAGTCATTCGTGCGGCAGTACGGCAGCGACAAAATCCAGAAGATTGCCTGCGGCCCCAGCGGCAACGACTACAACTGGACGGAAGTCCTTATGCGCGAAGCCGCAAAATACATGGACGGACTTTCCCTGCACCACTACACCTTTGAAATCGACTGGGGACACCAGTGTTCCGCCACGGAATTCACCGAGGAAGGCTGGTACCGCACCATGAAGAACACCTTCATGCTGGACGAGCTGGTACGCCGCCACGGCGAAATCATGGACAAGTACGATCCGGAAAAGCGCGTGGCGCTTGTGGTGGACGAATGGGGCTGCTGGCACAAATGCGAGCCCGGCACAAACCCCGGCTTCCTGTACCAGCAGAACACGGTCCGCGACGCAGTGGTCGCCGCAATCGGACTGAATACCTTTAACAACCATGCAGACCGCGTAAAAATCGCCAACATCGCGCAGGCAGTAAACGTGCTGCAGGCTCCGGTGCTGACGGAAGGCGACAAAATCGTGCTGACACCCACGTGGCATGTGTTCCGCATGTTCATGGGGCACCACGACGCAACGCTGCTGGGCACCACATTCGCAGCCCCCGCAGCGGGCCTTGCAGAGAAAAACCTGCTGGTGCCGGGCATCAGCGTTTCTGCATCCGTCAAAAAGGACGAAGCTTCCGGCGGAAACAGCTACCTTGTTACGGTGGCGAACACCGACATTTCGGCGGCAAAGCATCTTGAAATCGGTTTTGCAGGGCTGCAGGGCAGCATCAGCTCGGCTGCGGCACAGGTTGTGACCGGCGCGGCGATGAACAGCATGAACACCTTTGAAAAGGGCGATGAAGTGACGGCAAAGACGCTTTCCGTGCAGGTCACGGACAAGCAGACGGTCGCGCTTGACCTGCCCGCGCATTCCGTGGCGGCAGTCACGGTGCACGCATAGCGGCGGCATGGCGGCACAGGATCCCTGCCCGCTGTGCGCCCTCCGCGAACAGCAGGCAACGCTCACGGCGGAAAGCATCCGGAAGGCGGCGGAGGCACAGCCGTTTATCAGCGGGCTGACCACCCCCGCCGCCGAATACGAACGCCGCCTTGCCGCATGCAGCAGCTGCCCCTCGCAGCAGGGGGGCATACTGTGCGCGGAATGCGGCTCCTACACTGCATACCGCGCCCGGCTCCTCAAAGCAACCTGCCCCTACCCTGCCGGCAGCCGGTGGTAGAAAAATAAGAACGTTTCAAAAAAATGCGCCCGGCGTGAAATTGCCCGGCGCACTAGTTCAGCTTTTTCAGCTCTGAGCGGGAAAGCGGCACGGCAACAAGAAAAGAACACACATCTGCACACATCTGCGTCATCTCCACACCGCGCAGCCCCAGGAGCGGGGCAAGCAGAAGAATGAACGGAATGAAAAAAAGTCCGTTCCTCGATGCGGCCATAAGGGAAGCCTTTACGCCTTTGCCGATGGACTGCAGGAACATATTCGACATGATGATGTACGCGGCAAGCGGAAAAACCGCTGCCTGGTAGCGGAGCGCCGCAGTACCGACGGCGACAACCGCAGGATCATGGCGGAAGAACGAAATTATCTGTGGGGCAAACACAAAGCAGAGCGACGCCATGCACACCAGGAAGGCTGTGCCGAATTTCACGCAGAAGAAAAACCCTTCCCGCACGCGGGCAAAGAGCCGTGCGCCGTAGTTGAACGAACAGACCGGCTGGAAGCCCTGCCCAAAGCCGATGAGCGCGGAATTAGCCAGCATCATGACACGCGTCACGATGGACATGCCCGCAATCGCCGCCTCGCCGCCCAGACTGCCCGCCGTAGTGTTCAGCACAATGGTGGACACGCTTGCAAGGCCCTGCCGGAACAGCGAAGGGGTGCCGCCGTTCACAATCTGCAGCAGATAGCGGGAGGTAAAGCGCACATGCCGCAGGTGGATGCGCAGGTTTGCGCCGCGGCGGGTCCCTGCAAACAGCACGCAGAAGCCCGTAAACTGGCTGAGCACCGTAGCGAGCGCGGCACCGGACACGCCCATACCCAGCACAAAGATGAACAGCGGATCAAGGGCAATGTTCAGCACAGCGCCGGAAACCAGCCCCGCCATAGCATACACGGCACTCCCCTGAAAACGCAGCTGATTGTTCATCACCAGCTGAGATGTCATGCAGGGCGCCCCCAGCAGGATGATGCGCATGTAATGCTGCGTGTCCTTCAGGATGGCGGGGGTAGCACCGAGCAGGAAGGAAAGCGGTTCAAGGAAGAGCTGCCCCACAGCAAGCACGGCAATCCCCAGCAGGAATGCGAGCGCAAAGCCCGTCGCCGCCATCTCGGAAGCTTCCTTTATCTGCCCTTCCCCCAGCTTGCGCGAAAGGTAGTTGCCGGAGCCGTGCCCGCAGAAAAATCCGAGCGCCTGAATGACCGCCATCAGCGAAAACACCACGCCTACCGCCGCCGTCGCCTCCGTGGAGATGCGCCCCACAAAAAAGGTATCCGCCATGTTGTACAGGCCGCTGATGAGCATGCTGATGATGGTAGGAATAGAAAGGTTCCGGATGAGCACCGGCACCGGAGTCTCCGTCAGATAAGCATGGCGAAGGCGGCGGGCAGCATCCTTGTCGATGGGAGCGGACATCACTGCACCTCCTTGTGGCAGAGCTGCCGCCACGAACAGTCCCCGCAGACAGCGGAGAATTTTCCGGCGTTCAGAATATGCGAAGCAACGGCGGCGGAAAATGCAGGCCACGTGAGCCGGTCGCCGGGGTGCACGCCGCACAAGTCCTGCACGGCGGCATCGTAGCGGCGCACTTTTTCTTCGCTCGTGCAGACCGTGCCGCTGTTGTTCGGGCAGCACGCGCACAGGGAATCCAGTCCGTCCGCAAGCACGAACGGCTCACCCGCATGCAGGCGGGCGATGGTGCGCTCCATGTTGGCGGTAAAGGCAGGGGAATAACCGTGCCCGCAGAAAAAGCGGATGCAAAGCCCGTGGTGCGCACGGATACGGAGTTCCCCCGCCGCGTCACTTATTTTGCCAGGCACTTGTCAAGCTCGGCGGAAATCGCCGCCTTGTCAAGGTTCTGCCCGATGATGCAGAGCTTTATCATGCGGTCCCCGACCTTGGGATCCCATTCAGCCTGAATCTGCGGGTTTGCAGCAAGAATCTGCTTCTGCTCTGCCGGGGGACAGGCTGCAATCCACTGCCCGGAATAGCCCGCCTGAATCTGCCGCCCGGATGTCTCGAAGACCCAGGCCATTTCCGGCTCATCGGCAAACCACATCAGGCCCTTGCAGCGGATGATGTTCGCAGGCCATTTGCTTGCAAAGGAATCCAGCAGCTGGCGCTCAAAGGGAGTGCGGCGGTAGTACACAAAGGTAGAAATGCCGTATTCGTCCTCATCGCCGCCGCTGTCACCGTCGTGCTTGTGTTCGTGGTGATGGTGGTGCCCGTGACCTTCATGGTCATGCTCATCATGGTCGTGGTCATCGTGCCCGTGCTCATCATGATCATGGTCGTCATCATCGTCATCGTCGTCCCCGGCCTCTTCAAGCTTCTGGCACCAGCCGGCGCTCGCGTACACCGTGTCAAAGTCAAAGCTGCCGGTGGCAAGGATGTCCTCTACAGGAACGTCGCCGTGTGAAGTTTCGATGATTTTTACGCCGGGATGAACGGCACGGATAACGGCGCGAACCTTGTTCATCTGCTCATCCGTCACCAAATCCTTCTTATTGATGATGAGCGTGGAACAGAATTCAATCTGCTGCACCAGCAGGGATTCGATATCCTCTTCGTCTTTGTCGCCCAGCAGCTTGTCGCCGCCGGCAAATTCGTCCACAAGGCGCTTTGCATCCACCACGCCGACCACATTGTCCAGCTTGCCGTTCTTAATGGTTTCCAGTTCCTGCGCGATGGGCATCGGCTCGCAGACACCGGACGCTTCAATCATGATGTAGTCATATTTGCCGGTTTTGATCAGATTTTCTATATTCTGCGCCAGCTGTGTCTTGAGCGTGCAGCAGATGCAGCCGTTTGTCAGCGGCACAATGCTGGACGTATCGGTGATTTTCGCTCCGTCGGCGATAAGCTTTGCATCTACGTTCACTTCGCCGATGTCATTCACGATGACGGCGACCTTGTATCCCTTCTGGTTGGTCAGCACTTTGTTCAGCAGGGTCGTTTTGCCTGCACCCAGATAGCCGCACAAAAGCGCCATCGGTGTCTGATTCTTTGCCATTTCTCTTACCTCTGAAATATTGAACCTGTTCGGAAACTACGTTTCACTCAGTTAGATGCCCTCAATATACTGCTTTTTTGGCAAAAAATCCAGCACATTGAAAGGCCGCCGGTAACATACCAAAAAATGTGCTCCCAGCGGAAAAATGCCCGGCACCGCCTGCATCCTGCACATAAAAGTATAAAAATAGTATAAAAAAACTGCCGGAAGCCTTGCAAAATTGGGAATTCCATCCGATAATTAGAGAGAGAGCTTCCAGATTTTTTCTTCCGGGCGCGGGGCAGGGAAGTTGCCGGATTTCTAAAAATGATGTGAAATCGTATTCCGCCGAAAGAACAGGAAGCACGCGACTGAGTCTTCATCTCGCCATCAGGAGGGTTACGATATGGCATTGACAGGTAAAAAAGGCAGTCTCAGCACATCGATTATTTCTACGATGATACTCATCATCGTGGTACTGAGCACCATCCAGGTTGCCATCTGCATTGAAAACATGAAGAAACGGCTTGCCGCGGACTATGAGGATAACTTTGCAATGCTCACGAAGTCCAATGCACAGCTTATATCCGGGAAAATTGCGGAATACACCAAGCAGCTGCAGGTCTACACCACGCAGGACATCCTGCAGACTGGAACGGACAGCGACATTGTGGCGTGGCTGCAGGCGCACAAGGACATCAGGAGCAGCGACTTTGACTATGTGGCATACGTTGATGCCTCCGGCAATTTTGATGCAGACAACATGTCCCATACAGCCGTCAGCGACCGCTCCTACTACAAGGACATCCTGCAGAAGGGCATGAGCTACACCATCGATGACCCCGTCGCTTCCAAAACGACCGGCAAAACTGTTATACACGTCTGTCTGGAGGCAAAATCCGGCAGCAGGACAATCGGCTTCTTTACCGGCATTGTCAACATAAACACCATCAGCGACATCGTGCGGAACATCCGCATCGGCGAAACCGGCGTTGCGGCGCTGCTCTCCAGCAAGATGGAAGTCATTGCTTCCTCCGGCGACCTTGACAAAATGACGGCTGACGTGCAGCAGGTGCAGTCCCAGCTGAAGACCGGAGGCTCCCAGATTGCTTCGGCCTGGGCAAAGGATTCTGCCGGCGAAAACATGTTCTACACGGTTTCCGCCATCGCAGACACGCCCTGGTACATACTTATGCAGGTTTCCCGCGAGCAGGTTTACGAAACGGCCATGGCCGTCCGCATGATGATGATTATCGGCTCGGTGCTGCAGGCATGTATCCTTATCCTCATCATCGGTCTCGTGGCATACAAAGCGCTCAACCCGCTCAAGACTGTTACGGGTACCATCCACGGCATCGCCACAGGCAATGCCGACCTGACGCGGCGCGTGGTGCTTGATCACGAGCATAAGAACGAAATCGGCGACGTGGTGAAGGGATTTAACCTGTTCACCGAAAAGCTCCAGAACATCATCAGGAACCTGAAGGAATCCAAGGAGAATCTGGTGCGGACCGGCAACAGCCTGAACGAAAGCGCCGGGGATACCGTCGGGGCAATCTCCAAAATTCTTTCCGACATCAACAGCATGGACAACCACATGGCGGAACAGTCCGAAAGCGTTTCCCAGACGGCTGGTGCAGTGAACCAGATTACCTCAAACATCGAGGAACTGAACCGGATGATTGAATCCCAGTCAGGGCAGGTGTCGCAGGCTTCCGCGGCTATCGAAGAAATGATAGGCAACATCCGCTCGGTAGACAGTTCCGTTACCAAGATGGCGGGCGCCTTCGAGTCTCTGGCAGAAAAGGCAATCACCGGCGTGCAGAAGCAGAGCGACGTAAACAAGCGCATTGTTTCCATTGAAGAGGAATCAAAGTCGCTCCGTGAAGCAAACTCCGTCATTTCAAGCATCGCCGGACAGACGAACCTGCTGGCTATGAATGCCGCCATCGAGGCAGCCCATGCGGGCGAGGCGGGCAAGGGCTTCTCTGTGGTTGCCGACGAAATCCGCAAGCTTTCCGAGACATCCAGCGCACAGTCCAAGTCCATCGGCGACCAGCTTAAGCGCATCACCGCGACCATCAACGGTATTGTCATGGCTTCCAACGAAGCCGGAACGGCGTTCTCCGCGGTCACTGAAGGCATAAACGACACGAACAACCTTGTGCAGGAAATCAAGATGGCCATGTCCGAGCAGGAGGAAGGCTCCAAGCAGATTACGCAGGTGCTCAGCGGCATGACCGAAATCACCGGGCAGGTGCGTTCTGCTTCCGCAGAAATGTCTGACGGAAACAAGACCATTCTTGAGGAAGTCAGAAAGCTGCAGCACCACATGGCAACCATCCGTCAGGACATGGACAAGATGGGCGGAGAAGCCCAGAGCATCCAGCAGACGGGCAATTCCCTGGCAAACCTTTCCGGCGAGATGGACGCATCCATCAAGAAAATCGGCAACGAGGTTGATCTGTTCAAGGTCTGACCAATTTACACCAGAGCACAGGATCACATTTTTGTTTGAAACTGGCTCTGGACTTTTCGCGCATTCCTCTGTATCTTAGATACGGAGGTACAGCAAATGGCAGTACAGGTAAACGAAAGCAGTTTCAAGCAGGAAGTGCTGGACAGCACCCTCCCCGTCCTTGTGGACTTCTGGGCGCCGTGGTGCGGCCCGTGCAAGATGATGGGCCCCGTCCTGGAGGAAATCGCCGGGGAGCAGGAAGGCAAGCTTAAGGTCTGCAAGGTAAATGTGGATGAAAATCCCAATCTTGCACAGCAGTACGGCATTATGAGCATCCCGAATTTCATCATGTTCAAGGACGGCAAGCCCGCCGGACAGAAAATCGGAGCGATGAGCAAGGAAGAGCTTCTTTCCCTTGCGTGACCTGTGCCTGAAATGCCTGCGTCCCAAGGAATCCTGCTACTGCGGCAGCATCCGCCCGGTGGACACAGGCATTAAATTCGTATTCCTCATGCATCCCAAGGAAGCAAAGCGGCAGCGCACCGGAACAGGGCGGCTGGCGGCATTGTCCCTGCCCGGCAGCGAAATCCTGATCGGCGTCGACTTTACCCGGAATGAACGGCTGAACAGGCTGATTGCAGACCCGCAGTACTATCCGGTGCTGCTCTATCCCGGTGATGACGCGTGGACAGCCGGCACAGAAGGATTCAAGGCTGCCGCCGGGAACAGGCAGCTGCTTGTGCTCATCGTGGATTCCACGTGGGCATGCTCCCGGAAAATCCTGAAACTTTCCCCAAATGTTCTTTCCCTGCCCAAGCTTTCGTTCAGCGGTGCCTACCGCAGCATCTACACGTTCAAGCATGAGCCGAAAGAATACTGCGTTTCCACCATAGAATCGTGCTACTACCTCATCAGGGAACTCCAGCAGGCAGGAATGGCAGAAAAACATGCAGACCCGGAGCCGCTCATGGATGTGTTCAAGAAGCTGATACAGTTCCAGCTGACAAAAGAAAATGAACGCATAGCATCCGGGCAGCCGGGAAGCCACGCCTACGACTGGAAATACACGCGCAGGCGCGAAGTCCCGACATTTGACTGAGGGGACTCGCAGACCTGTTCGGAAACTTCAGTTTCCGGACAGGTCTATTTACTGCCGTTTCTTTGTGGAACGGGTGCTTTTTACGGCAACCGTCCAGTCTGCGGCAGACGAGCAGACGGCGGGTGCAGTGCCCTCCCCCGCTTCTGCTTCCGGTACAGCCCCAGTGCGGAATGCGCGCATCAGCTCCGTGCAGTTCCGCCGCAGCAGGGACCGCGTAACGGCGGAACTGGTAATGCCTTCGGCAAGGCATGCGCTCTGCCGTGATGCAGAAGCCTGCCCGTCCGCATCAGTCCAGACTCCGCTGCGGGCCACTTCCTGTTCCAGCGCAGCATAGGAGTTTTCCCAGGCTTCCGGCGCCTTGTCCGGCATGGTATACAGCAGGGCATCCGCCACGGAACCGTCATTCCGGTTGCGCAGCACAAGAATGTCGGACGGCGCAAGGCGGCTTTTTTCATTTTCCACCCAAAGGTCCCACGCCGTGGCAGAGGAATCGGCCGCAAAGGATTCGTCAATCCGGCCGTTCACCTCATCAAGCATCCCCTGCTGCGCATAGCCGCCGTCCTTGCCTTTCATCTTGCGCAGGTGCACCGTTACAAATTCCCCGGCACGAACTTCGAGCGGCGGCAGGCGGTAGGCGCACTGCTCCCCGTCACCGGCAGCAACAAGCTCAAATCCGGCCGTATTCCCCGCCGACAGGCAGCAGAGCTTTACAAATTCATACTGCTGCTTCCTGGAAGAATAGGCATTCCTGACTTCCGCAAGTACAAGCCGCGCCGGGCGGGCATTATAGCCGCTGAACGGAATGCTCAGCGTCAGCGTGTTGCCCTGCACATCACTCACGACACCGCCCAGGACATACGCGCGGCCGGGCTCCATGTCGCAGGGCAGACTGAATGTGGCAGCAGCATGCGCCTCGTCCCATTCCACCGGGCAGGCTTCCCCGGCCGCTTCGCCATCCTGCCGCACTGAACACGCGGCATCTGCAGCGCGGCGGTCAAAGCTGAGCCGGACCGTACGGCTGCCCGTCACCTGCAGGCCGGTAATCCGCGGCGGCGAAAAATCTCCCTGCAGCAGGGAAATCCCGGCGGAACCGGCGCGGCAGGCAACAGGAATGGATGTCGCAAGCAGGACGGCGGCAACCAAAAGCGCGGCAGGCAGCACACGGCTGCGCAGAAAGGAAAGTACGTTCATACAAAACCTCCGGAAACAAATTGCGGGAAACGCGGGCACAGGCAATACAAAGCCCCTGTTCCCCTACAGATTATCTCCACTGCGTTTTGTCATTTTTTGCAAAAATTCCAGAAATTTTTTCAAAAAAAATGCGGAAAGCGCTTTAAAAACACAAGGCCAGCTTCAAAAGTCCTGCCTTTTGAAACTGGCCTGCAAAAATTGATGTGTCTGTTCTCTCTTTTTCAGTCAAAACGCATCGTTTCGACCATATAGCGGATGGAGGTACCGGTGCTGTCTTCAAGTGTCTTCTGCACGATGAAGACAAGGGAACGCTTGGAGCTGTCGGTAAATATGCGCTCGATTTCATAAGAGCTGACGCCCTTGCGCTTGATGCCGGGATTTCCGACCTTCCAGGAGCGGATCAGCTTTCCGTCACCGTCCTTTTTCTGCATGTCTATGTAGAAGCTGGACTTCAGGGAACTTCCCTTCCCTTCCACCGTGGGGACAAGGCGGATATGGTAGTACACGGAACGCGTTTCAGAAGAAGCGTCATAGTCCTTGAACACAATAGTATTGGAGGAAGCAGAAAACGAGGAAGACGTATCGCGGACATACAGCAAATCTTCCGGGGAAGAAGGCTTGCACGCGTATTTTTTAAGTTTCCAGTCAGCTTTTTTCAGAAGACTCTCAAAGGCCTGCCGCCCGGAAACAGATACGGTTGTACGGTCAGGCTGGGTTTTGAACACTTCCCCCGGCACAAAATCGTTTTTCGCCACATCTACCGTATAGATTTCGGCCCAGGCCTGGTATGTTTTGTCTGTCTTGCCATACTCCCCGAATATATAGGTCTTTCCGTCAGCGGAGAATCCAATTTCAGAGAAAGCTGCGGCATCACCGGCAAAACAAAGAACGGCGGACAAACAAAGCAGCACCGCCCCTGCCAGCATTTTCTTCATATATTCCTCCCAATTATCGGACAACTGCCGTACAGCTGGCAGTCCTTATTCAGTATCGGAATCTGGCAGAAAGTCTTTAGAAGAACTTTGCAGGCCGTCTGTTTAGAGGCTATTTACGGAACCTCGAAAAACTTCAGTTTTTCGAGGCAGCTCTGAAAATACGATGTTTTAAGCCGCGCGATTACAGTGGCTTAAAACTCGCAGGCATATCGAAAAAGTCACGGAGTGAGTTTTTCGATATGCCCTTTACTAAAATTTCTTCTTGGTTTATGCTTGTGGCATGACCCTGAAAACCCGGAACAGGCTGTTCCTGTTCTTCCTGATAATTGCCGTCCTGTGCGGCGTGTTCAATATACTGCTCTTCCTGAAAGCGCTGCTCAGCAACGCCATCATCTTTCCTACGCCCACAAAATTCACGCGCTTTATGCGGATTTTTGCCGGAAGCGAGCCGTTCAAGTACAGTTTCTATGCCGTGCTGGGCGGAATCCTGTTCTTTCACCTGTACGTCATTCTTGTTGCGGCGTTCACAACCTTCCATTTTGAAAAGACACAGGCGCTGGAAGTCATTTATTTCTACTGCTTCCTGCTCGGCTGCCTGATGGAAAGCGCCCGGCTTGTCACCGTTACGTTCAATCTGTGGCGAACAACGTCCATCACATTCCTT
>CADCQA010000275.1 GCA_902803415.1 uncultured Spirochaetaceae bacterium
GCTGATTTCCCCGGAAATAAATCTTTCCACGGACTTCAACATCGGCTACGGCATCCACGTGGGCACCCCTACCCTCTACGCTTCGGTGATGGGCGGCACAAACGTTTTCCAGCTGCTGAATTCCTTTGAAATTGCGCCCGGCATCGGGACGCAGCAGACGCTCATCGGCCCGATTGTCATAGATATTGAAGCATACTTAAAATGCATCGGTATAACGGAGGAGCTGCTGAAAATGCCGCACTTTACGCTGGTGCCGTCGGGACGGGTGTCGCTTTCGTACAAGCCGTTCAAAAAGGCAAACATTTTCGTTGCCGGCGTCTCCGACTTTATGATTGACGGCTTCAACGAGGAAGCCTTTACGTCGTTCGTGCGCATGAAGAATTTCCAGCTGCTCGCCGTAACCGACACCGTCAGCGTCCTGCCAACCCTCCAGTTCGGCATCCGCTTCTAGGGAAAATAAACCTGTTCGGAAACTTCAGTTTCAGAACAGGTTACGCTAGAATGCGATGTTTAAAATCGCGCTATTTGAGCGGTTTTAAACTCGCCGACCTGAGCGGAAACGTAGTTTCCGAACAGGTCTAATATTGTTGCCGGGGCAACCGTGCCGCCGGGTCCCTCAATCTAATTTATTTTACCTTAAAACATAACATTTTTTTTGTTTCATACATCTTTCACACTCTCTGTGGACACTAAAAGCTTTTTTTAGTATTATAGAAGAAGTAGCTTCGTATGGAAGCAGGGCGGCTGCGGGAACAAGAACCTCCGGGTGAGGTACCGCAGGCCCGTCCCAGACCTTCAGGTTTTTGGAGAAAAAATGAATATCATTTGCAATGAGAAAGAGGACGACAAGAAGAAGAACGAAGGCGCCGACCCTCTTGCTGAAAAATTCCTTAAAACACGCCAGATTCTTTTGAGCGGAGAAATCAACGAAGACAATGCAGAAAAAATAATCCGCCAGCTGCTCATCCTTGAAGCAGACGGTGACAAGCCCATATACATGTACATCGATTCGCCCGGCGGCGACGTGGATGCGGGATTTGCCATTTTCGATGCAATCCGCTTCATCAACGCGCCGGTCTACACCATCGGCATGGGGCTCATCGCCAGCGCTGCGGCGCTCATCCTGCTTGCGGCTCCAAAGGAACGCCGTCTTGGGGTGCCGCACAGCCACTACCTGATTCACCAGCCGTCCAGCGGCATGAAGGGCGTTGCAACGGACATTGAAATCCACGCGGCCGAAATGGCAAAGACCCGTGCGCTCATCAACGAAATCATCGCAAAGGAAACCGGTACGGCGCTGGAAAAGGTAACAAAGGACACCGACCGCGACTACTGGCTCAACGCCGGGGAAGCCGCTGCCTACGGACTCATCAGCAGGGTGATCGAAAAGCGCTCCGAGCTGGGCTGAAAAAGGAAAGCTCGAAAAACTCAGAAAGTGCCGGCAGGAAGGGTGGCTCCGGCTCCCCGCTCCGCCGTCATGGTGGGCAGGGCAGATGATTTTTGAACTTAACGCTCCGCTGGAAAACGACATCCTTTTTTCCATGGAAGACCAGGAAGTGCGCCGGGCAGTTGACGCGGCGCAGGGAAAGCTTGTTCCGGCGGACAGTGTGACCATAGACGAGGAAAACTATTATGCCCTCCCGGAATGGTCCAGCAGTGACGGCTACGCGCTGCTGCAGGACTTCACGGATAATCTGTATGCACCGCTCGCACGCGCAGAACTGAAGCGTGTGCTGGTAAGCGGAAGGGGGGTGTTCAGGAATTTTAAGAGCGTATTAAAAGCGTACCCGGAGGTCGAGCGCAGGTGGCATTTCTTTAAGGACAGCCGCATGAAGGCGCGCCTGACGGACTGGTACAACACGCTCCGTGAATCATGGGGCCTGGAAAAGCTTGCATGCCAGGAAAGCGACAGAAGCGATGAGACAGACGAGCTTGTACAGGATGATTTTATGTTCCGTGCGTATGATCCCATCAAGGACAGGGATGATATTGCCCGCGGAGTCGTGACGGTGGCAGAAGAATACAGTTCGCAGTTTCCGTGTGAAGTCGGCGGGGCAGTCGCCTGCATGTGGCAGCGGCAGTCAGCGTCCGTTGCGGCAGAACAGAAGTTTGGTTTTGTCTGCCGTACACAGTCAGATGAGTTTGCCGGCTGCATACTTGTTTCTTTTTGTCCGTCCTCAGCAAAGAAAACGGTTGCTCTTACCGATTTCTTTGTATTGCAGAATTACCGGGGTCTCGGCATTGGCAAAGAGCTCCTTTCAGAATGCTTTGCCGGATTGAAAAGACACGGAATTCAGTGGTTTTTGATTGCAAACACAATTATACCGGAATCCATGGAACCGATGCTCGCCCGGCAGGGAATCACAAAGCTCGGCTCAGGTTTTCTGGCAGATTTATTTCAGGAGTAATGACATGTACAATAAAGGGAATGTTTTGAACGAGGAGCAGATTGTTTCTTTCCTCAAGGACGCAGTGAACCGCGTAGAGAATGCGAGCGAAGCCGACATTCAGGCTTACAACGAGATTAAGAAACTTTTCAAGAAGAATGTGTCCCTTCTGCGCAGAAATTATGTGGCAGCGCTGCTCATCAGGCAGGCAGCTGCAGGCGGCAATTTCCGCAGCTCCCGTTACGAGCGCAGCGGACGCAGCGAGCGGACAGAACGCAACGACAGATTCAGCCGCGAGCGCAGTTCCGGCAAGTACGAGCGCAGCAGCTCAGCACCGTCATTCCGCGAGCGCACTCCTGCTCCCAGCTATACGGAGCGCAGTTCCGCAAGTGAACGCCCGGAGCGGCAGGAACGTGCACCCCGCGTGCAGATTGACCCGGCGCTGGCAACCACCATTTTCATCGGCATCGGCCGCAACCGCCGCGTATTCCCCCGCGACCTCGTGGGGCTGCTCGTGAGCGTCGCCGGGCTTGACCGCGAGCGCATCGGCGACATCCGCGTCCTTGCAAATTACTCCTTCATCCAGCTTTTCACCGAAGACTGCGAAAAGGCAATTTCCGCACTGAACGGCTACGACTACCGCGGACGCAAGCTCAGCGTCAGCTATTCCCGCCAGCGCCCGGAAGACGGCTCTGACGAAAGCGACGAGGCAGCAGATGTATCTGCAGACGCAACAATCGTGAACGAAGGCGCCGCACAGGCAGCCGCAGCTGCAGCCGTCGAATCTGCTTCCACGGAAGAAACGATTCCCTCAAGCGTAACAAACGAATCCCGCGGCGTGCAGATGCCGGAGAACACCGAGGCTGCAAAGCTTTCCGAGGAACAGAGCGCCTTTGCCGCACAGCAGGCAAAATCTTCCTCCGGCGAAACGTCCTCCGACAATCCCTTCTCCGAAACAACGGATGACGGGCAGGTGAAATCTCACTTCGGCTCAGGTGCAGCATATTGATTTCCTGCCTTAGAACGGGGCCGTTCGGCGTGAACACGTACATCGTGCCGCTGGACGGTCAGGAAGCCCTTGTCATTGACCCCGCGGCATGTACATTCTGCGGGGACGAGCACGTGATTGTCCGCTGGCTTGCGGAGCATTCCCTTGTTCCCGCGGCATTTATCCTGACGCACGGGCACTTTGATCATGTGGCAGGGCTTCCCGCCCTCAAGGAAGCGTTCCCGGCAGTACCGGTCTGCATCCACACAGATGACGCGGCCTGCCTGGGAGCACGGGGGGCGGCAGTGCAGAAGGAAAGCCTTACTGCAATCGGATTCAGCGAATTTATACCGGCGGTATCCAGCCTGCCGGAAGCAGACGTCCTGCTTTCCGGCGGGAAAAGCCTTGCGGACTGCATGGGCAGCAGCAGGGCCGACCTTGCCGCGTGGCAGGTGCTGCATACGCCCGGACACACAGCGGGAAGCTGCTGCCTGTACAACGGGGAGCAGAAAACGCTGCTGGCCGGCGATACCATGTTCTACCACTCCTACGGCCGGACGGATTTACCCGGCGGCAGCGAACATTCCATCCGCGAAAGCCTGCGCACACTGTACACCACGCTTCCGCCGGACACAAAGGTCTATCCCGGACACGAAACATACGGATTTACCATCGGAGAAAACAGCATCTGAGGGAACGGCGGGGGCTGCTGCCGCCGGAAGGATACATTTCAGTCTTTCGGGCCGGATAATGCAGAAACCCACGCCTGCATAAGGATGCCAAAGGCAACGCCTACATTCAGCGAGGCCTTCAGCCCCGTCATGGGGATGGACACCCTGCCGTACGTGGCGCGCGCAAGGGCTTCCGGGCTGACGCCCAGTTCCTCGGAACCGATAATGACCACACCTTCGCGGGGAAACACAAAATCCTGCAGCGGCGTTCCGCCCGTCTCCAGCACAAAAACCGGCTTGTCCTGCGGCAATGCATCCAGCGCGCAGCGCGTCCAGCCCATAGTTTCTATGCAGCCCATGCCGCTTCTGAGCGCGCGGGGCTGAGACGGATCCGTGCACTGCGGCGAGATATAGACCCGCTCACAGCCCATAGCCTCCGCCGTGCGGAAAATTGAACCTACATTAAAAGGAGAACGAATGTCTTCGGCGTACACAGCCACGCCGGGAAAGCAGCGGCGTTCCTGCACGGAAACCCGCTCCTGCGGATGGGGGGCAATGACCAGATCCCATTCTGCGGGGAAGGTGCCGATGAGGGCAAGCAGGGCATTGCGCGCGACGTTGCAGACGCGGCGTTCGTCGAAGGGCTCCGCGGAAAGCAGCTGCTGCAGCAGCCGGGCAGTTTCCGCCGGAAGCTTCGGCTCCTGCAGCACAATGCCTGCAACAGCCCGCGTATAGTCAGCCCGGCTCATCCGGGAAAAATTATAGCCCGTGCCCGGCTCTGCGATACCGGCAATATCGCGCTCCAGCTCGCCAAAGGTAAGGGCAAGCTTGCGCCGCTTCTGCCCCGCAGAGAGCTGAAAGAGTTTTTCCGGCGGGATCATCAGTAGGCCTGTTTTATCAGGTCAAAGAGATCGTCGCTCGTCATGCTGCGCGGCAGGCTGCTCATCAGCTCAAGCTTGCTGCCGTCTTCTGCAACAAGGGAAAGCTGTTCGATGCTCACACCCAAATCCTTAAGGCGCGTCGGCAGGTTTGCCTTTGCAAGTTTCTGCCGCACATAATCCGCCAGGTCAGACGCCGCCTTTGCAACATCGGAATCAGCCGGAGTGGCGCGCAGGATGCGGGAAAGCTTTGCAACCCTGTCCTGCCGGAATTTCACGGCATCATCAAGGACATAGGGGAAGAGTATCGCCGCTGCCAGCGAGCGGGAAATCTTAAAGCGGGAATTTATGCAGAGCGACAGCAGGGACGCCGCGCCGAGCGAAGCCGTGGCCGCAGCAAGGGATGCCATGCAGCCGCCTTCGGACAGCAGGACTTCCTGCGGGGTGGTAATTTCCAGACTGGGGGAACCGTCCACCGCATAGCTGATGAGTTCCACGGATTTCTCCGCAATCATGTCGCTGAAGAATGAAGCCTTCTGGCTCAGGTATGACTCCACCGCAATGCAGAGGGTTTCCAGCTGCATTGCTGCCGTCTGCTTTTCGGAAAGCGGCAGCGTCAGGTTGGGATCAAAAAGCACCTGGTGGCACAGGCGCGGCTGGGCCTTCAGCAGCCTGATGGCATCGGAACGGGAATCAACAAGCGGAATGCGGGAGGAGAAAATAAATGCATCGCGGATGGTGGACGGTACGCAGATAAGCGGGAGCGGTTCCACGGTCGTGTCAGTACCGGCATCCAGCAGGGAGTACACATCCTTTTCCTCGTTGAACAGGGAGGCAGCCGCGCGCCCCAGGTTCATCACCTTGGAACCGCCCACGGCAAGGACACCGTCAATGTGCGCCTGCCGTGCAAGGTTCAGGGACTTTGCAAGGGTCTGGGTATCCGAAATGCCGGAAATGTCCTCGAACACAAAGAAATTGACCTTGCGGTCATTCAGGGACTGCGTGATTTTGTCGGCAAGCCCCACCTGCCGCAGAATCGGGTCAAGCACGAGCATGAATTTTGTGCCGACGCTTCCGGCAAATTCGCCGAGCCTGCTTACGGCATAAGACCCCAGGACGATATTCGGTTGAATCCTAAAAATGAAATCAGACATTGGAAACTCCCTAGGCAGCATGCAAACGTATCCTGCCAAAAAAAAGGACGGAAATTTAACTTTCCGTCCAGTGTATGCACATATCGACTACGAGACTGAATCAGAGCCCGTATGCGGAAAGAATCTGGTCTGCAGTGGCAGCAATAACTGCCTCGCTCAGATAGTTGGGATCCCTGATTTTCTGCTTAATCTGCTCCACAAGGTCAGAGCGGACATCCGGGGTCTCCTGAGCGACTTTGTTGATGTAGAATGCGTCTGCCATTTCCTTCGCCTCGGCGGAAACGCTGATTTCATCCAAAGCCGACGGAACTCCCTGCACTGCTGAAGAGCGCTTTGTGCTCTGCACGTTCCCGATCTGATTGACTCTTGAAATCTTATCTATCATCATAATCTACCTCTACACCATTATCGGCATCTGCGCCATTAACTTGAGCGTTTTTGCTCCCAGAAATAAAAATTGCGAATTCTCCCAGAATCTTTGCCCGGGAAGAATATTCCGCCAGCACCGCTTCCGCAGTACCGTCCGTTATCTCCTCGTGAAGCTTGGTCAGCTCGCGCCCGACCACCACACGCCGCCCATTATCAATATCGGAAATATCCTTTAAAAGCTTTAAGACTCTAAAAGGACTTTCGTACACAATTACCGCATTTCCGCTAGCCATCAGCTCGCGGAGCCGAGCCCGCCGGCGCCCCGGTTTGGGCGAAAGGAAGCCCTCGAAGACAAGCGTCTTGCCGCCTGCCCCCGCCACGCTTGCCAGCGCCGCAAAAGCGCTTGGCCCCGGAATGGGGATGACGCGGTGCCCTGCCTTGCGCACCAGGCCTGCCAGCACTGCGCCGGGATCGCTGATGCCGGGTGTGCCTGCATCGCTCGCATACGCCACAGTCTGGCCGCTGTCCAGCAGGCGGATTATCTTTTCCGCCGCCGGCTCCTCGTTCTGCGAGCGGCAGCTGAGGAGCGGCTTCCTGATTTCAAAATGGGTCAGCAGCTCCAGCGTGTGGCGCGTGTCTTCCGCCGCAATGACGTCAACCGACTTAAATGTCTCCAGCGCACGGAACGTGATGTCGCCCAAATTCCCGATGGGCGTTGCAACAATGTAAAGTTCAGACACAGTTTTAGTGTACCACACTTTCGCCCAGCGGTCTAGGGGTTTATTGCACTGTAACACAGCAATATTGTTGCAATATAAAAAAATGCACGGAAGCGGAAAAATGAACGGTGCCGTCTTTGCAGCGCGAAGCGATACAGGGCAACGGATTACGTTGCCTAAACGGTGCCGGGCAAGTTTCCGCTTGGAGCACATTTTTTATGTTACTTTTCAGTTTTGTATGCCGGCAGAACATTCCCCCAGAGCGAAGGTCAGCACAAAATGCTAAAATCGCTCCGGGGAAATCCGATAATGAAGCCGGGTGAGACAGTTTTTTATACGTTTTCCCACACGCAGACTGCAAGCCGACGCACAGGCAGTACAAATGCATTTTCTTGCATCACAAGAAATTGCACTGCTGCCGCGACGGCTCCGTTCTGTCGGAAAATTTAAAACTGACTTAAAGTGAACAATACACGCGTCCACAGCGGCAGAACCGGCTGCGGCCGCCTCATCCACATTGCTCACAGGGGTATCGTATGTCTGACAAAAACAACCGCACGGCGCTCATCGCCGGCATAGGACTCTTTGCACTGGCTGCACTCATCACCATAAGCCTGCTTCCGGCAGCGCTGAATTTCGGAGCGGCAAATCCGGGAACGGGCAACCTGCTCTTTACCTGCGGACGCATGCTGTTTTCCGTGTACAGGGTCTCAAGCTTCCTGGTTCCCGTCTACCTCCTTGTCTGCGGAGCCGCCTGCCTTGATTCCCGCTGGTCGCGTCAGCGCATCGCCTGCATTGCCGTCAGCATCATCCCCTTCTTCACCATCGCCATTGCCGAGCACCGCGGGCGCATCATCGCTACGCAGGATGCCAGCCCCATCGCGGTGACAAAAATCTGCATCCTTGCCGCAATCGCACTGCTGCTCGTCGTCATGGAATACCTCATCACCATGCTTGCAGTTTCAGCTTCATTCAAGGACGATATTCTTCCCGCACTGCAGGGCTACAAGGAAAAGGCCGCGGCAAAAATCGCGCTGCTGCGTAACAACGGCGCCGCTGCTGCCGAAGCAGCCCGCAGGAAAATGCAGGAAACCTTCCAGCCGGAAGAAGAACGCGCCGTGGACGAAATCGGCGAAGAAGCGCCGGAAGCAGCGTCCATGGAGCAGCCGGAGAGCGCACCGGGCGACGACACCCGCACGATTGTCCTTGGCGGCTCAGCGGCGGCTGCGGAGGACGACCTGCTGCTCAGCCCGGAAGAGGCGGCACTGGAAGAATCCGTGGACGCCAACATTGACAGCGTAACAGACTCACTTTTTGCAGAAGACCTTGCGGCAGAAGGCGACGAGGATGACCTGCTCGATGAAGACGACCTGCTCATGGATGATGCCGTTACGGACGAAGAGCTGAGCCTTATCGAGCGGACGGTTGCAGAAGAAGACGAAGCATACGCGGATGCACAGGCGGCAGAAAGCGCCGGCACCGAAGCAGCCGGAACAGCCCCCGCAGAGGAGACAATTGCAGCGGAAGGCAGCTCATTTGCTGCACCGGAGACGGCAGCAGCCCCCGCAGAGGAGACAATTGCAGCAGAAGGCAGCTCATTTGCTGCACCGGAGACGGCAGCAGCCCCCGCAGAGGACGCATTTGCGGCGGATGGCGGCACATTTGCTGATCCGGAGACGGCAGCAGCCCCCGCAGAGGACGCATTTGCGGCGGAAGGCAGCTCATTTGCTGCACCGGAGACGGCAGCAGCCCCCGCGGCGGAC
>CADCQA010000276.1 GCA_902803415.1 uncultured Spirochaetaceae bacterium
ACCATCCTTGGAAGGATGGTGCGGCCATGCTTGCAGGAATGGGGAAAATGCAGTTTTGTGCGTTTACGCACAGTTTTTTAGTGAGTTTACGCACAAATTTTTGTGCGTTAACGCACATTTTTTTAGATTTTTCATTTTTGTGCTGCTTTTTCTGGACAGATAAAAAGCGGCATGGTATCATCTTCTTATTATGGGAGAAGTACGATACCTGCCGCTGCGGTATGCCGTGAGCTGCGGAATATATAGAAAAACCGGAACCTTTTTCGTACAAGAAAATTTCACCCGCAAATATTTCGCGCAGGTACTTGACATGCATGCGAAAGCCCCCATAATCTTGCCGACGACCGACGACCGACGACCGACGACCGACGACCGACGACCGACGACCGACGACCGACGACCGACGACCGACATCGGCTGATTTCCATTCCGACAGCACTTTTTTCCTCACCGGCGGGGCTTGCCCGCTGCAGGACGCGTTTTCCTATATCGCGCTCCCGCAGAATTTTTTTACAGAATTTTCACAAAATACTAATCATTTTGCGTCCGGCACTTTATATAACTTCCGGCGGGTGCACCATACATGCGCCGTTCTGCGCGGCAGTGCGGAAAAAAGTGACGGGCGGGCGGTCTGGCAGCAGACAGGGAGATTATATATGAAGCAGTTTACCGGTACGGTGCAGTACGCGCCGTTCGCGCAGGGAAGCAAGAGCGAGGGCGAACGGCCCTTCCTTGTGGCGGAGGACGGCAGCAGAATGCTGCTGTACAAGAAGAACGACAACCCCTTTGAGAACAAAGGGCTTTCCGCGTATGCCGGGAAGCGCGTGCTGCTGCAGGGCGAAGTCGTGAACGGCGCGATTGAAGTGGAGTCGGTGGAAGAAGCCCCCGCGACCTCCGCTGCGTGCCCAGCGGCAGATGGAACCCCGGCAGCAACTGCCAGCACTCCCGCGCCGGACAGCGTGGCAAAGGAGGAAAACTAATGCAGAGATTCTGTGAGGACTGCGGCGCGCCGCTTGAACCGGGCGTAGCCTTCTGCGAGAACTGCGGGGCAAAAATCTCCGCGCCGGTAGCCCCATCCGCCAAGTCCGCCATGCAGTCAGCCCTTCGCCCCTCGCTGTCGGCGGCACTCCATGCGGCGGCATCCCCGGCAGCCAGTGCGTCCCCAGCTGCCAGTGCGTCCGCCGCGGGCGAGCAGGGGATCATCTACACCAACCTTAACCTGCTGTGCGCCCAGACCGGCGCGGAAAAAAACGCGGTGACCGGCGCGATCAATTCGTTCATCGCGGATGCCGCCGCACGCGGCGTCTCCTACACGCTGCTGGATGTTTCCACCCGCTTTGCGGACGCGGCGACCGTCGCCGAGCACGTCGCCGTCATCAGGGGCGTGGTGGAAAAGACGCATGCCAAGTACCTGTTCATACTCGGCTCCAACACCGTCGTTCCGTCCATGGTATGGGCAAACGAGGCAAGCGACCAGTCAAGCGACAAGGACGTGGCGAGCGACCTGCCCTATGCCACGCTGGACACCGCCTCGCCCTTCGGCGGACAGCAGTACAACTTTGACGACACGCTCCGCACGGGCAGGCTTCCCAACGTGGATCTTGCCGCCTACTTCGCGAACCTCAAGGCGGGCTGCGGCACGGCAAAAGCCGTGAACAGCTTTGCCATGAGCGCGGAAGTCTGGCAGGAGGAAACGCGCGACATCTACAAGAGCATCTCCAAGGGGGTGGTGCTCACATCGCCGGAGTGCACCAAGGCCGAGGCTGCGGGCAAAATCCCCGGGCAGACGAACGTCTTTCTGTTCAACCTGCACGGCTCCGACCACACCGAATTCTGGTACGGCCAGCGCAGCAGCTCCTACCCGGAGGCCGTTGAGCCGGGCAGCTTCGGCCACATCGCGCAGCCCTACTTCATCGCGGTGGAAGCCTGCTACGGCGCGGCGTATGAAGGCCGCCCGGCAGAAAAAAGCGTGCTGCTTTCCGCGCTGGGCGGCAAGTGCATCTCATTCCTCGGCTCCTCGCGCATCGCGTTCGGTACCCCGTCCGCGCCCGGCTGCTGTGCCGACGTCATCTGCTGCGAGCACCTGAAAAATCTGTGCGGCGGCATGACGGCGGGTGACAGCCTTGCACTGGCCCGCAAGTCGCTGATGAAGGGCGACTGCGACGCGGAGACGATAAAGACCCTTGCCGAATTCTCGCTGTACGGCGACCCTTCCGCCCGGCTGAAAGGCGGCACCGGCAGTACCAGCGGCAAAATTGCCGCCGGCAGTTTTACCACGCAGACGTCGGCAAAAAGCTTTGCCCTGGGCATACGCATACCGCAGCCGGACGTGCGCCGTGCCGTGCGCCGCGAGCTGTGTACGGTTGACGAAAAAATCCGCCAGTCGGTGGAGGAAGCCGTGTACGGCCGCTACCCCGAATTCGCCGGAACAAAGGCCGTGTTCTACCGGAACGCATCCGGTCTTGCGGGCAGCATGGCAGCCGTGTTCAGCAAAGCCCCGGACCCCGGCGTGCCGGTGGCAAAGATTCTGGCAGTCAGCCTTGGCGCGGGCGGCCGGATCAACAGAATCATGGAATCCAAATAGACAAGCAATTGATAGAGGAGAATCGAATTATGAAGTGTCCTAAATGTGGAAACGAAGTTGCAGAAGGAAAGAAGTTCTGCGGAAAGTGCGGAACCAAGCTTGATGTAGTGGCGGCAGCCCCGGCTGCGGTCGCGAAGGCCGCCGTGTGCCCCAGCTGCGGAGCGCCGGTCGCGCCCGGCAAGAAGTTCTGCGGCAAATGCGGCGCAAAGATTGACGGCGCGGCGGCAGCATCAAAGGAAATCCCGGACAGCGCGGATCTTGCCGTAAGCGCGGGATTCGTGCACTGGAACATCCTGCCCGGCCAGATTGCCGCAAAGATAGACGAAAGCGACATCTCCTCCTACGGCGGCATGAAGGGCTTTGTGGTGCAGGACGGGCTCAAGGCCCTGTTCTTTGCAGACGGTGTGTTTGCGGGCGAACTTGCGGCGGGCAAGTATCCCTTCAAGGATTTTGGCGTTGCCGGGCCGGAGGGCATAAAGAAGTTCCTGCTGGGCATTGCGGCCAACTTCAGCCAGAAGGCACGCGAGGCGCTGCAGGGGGCGTCGATGATCGCCATCGTCCTCATGCGCGAGGGCGAGTTCCCGCTCGTCTTTGTGGAGCCGGACATCCCCACCCAGAACCTGCGCAGCGAGGTCGCGCTCCATGCTACGGCAAAAATCAGCAACATCATCCAGTTCTACAAGAACCAGCTGCTCGACCAGAAATTCGTGAGCGTGGAAAAACTTTCCGCCGCTTTCCAGACCGCCGTGCGCACCCTGCTTGAAGATTCCCTTTCCGGCATCGAGGCGGAATCCTTCGCAAGCAACGCCCAGCTGCGCGAAAGCCTGCTCGCCTCGCTCAAGACCAGCGTCAGCGCCGTCTTCCCCTACATCTCCGTGGAGCGCATCATCCGCGTAACGGCGAACAATGCCGAGCTGGAGCAGCTGCGCACCATGCGCGAAGAGCTCTACGTGAGCGAGAAGGAACTGGTGGAGCTGGGCAGGCGCAACGACTTTTTGAACCGCCTGAACGACACCAAGAACGACCAGCTGCTGCACGAGGCGCAGACGCAGGCCGACTTCGCCGCCGCCGTGGAAAAGATCGACGAGCAGAACCTTTTGACCGACGACGAGAAGGCCAAGTTCGCCGACATGCTCTTCTGGCAGCGCAGGCTGCGCGAGGCCCAGAACGCGGACGACGGGGCCGCAGCGCTCGGCAAGCTGGAGCAGAACGGCCTCTTGCGCGAGGAAGAAATCGCCACCCTTAAAGCGGACATCGGCCAGCGGGCCAAGCTCAAGGATCTGACCGACGGACAGGCGCTCGCCATGCTCACCCTGCAGAACAACATGGCGCTGGACGCGCAGAAGCTCCAGTGGGAAATGGAGATCGGCAACAAGCGCTTCCAGAACCAGCTGGAACGGCAGAAGATGCAGGACGACTACGCCGACAGCCGCCGCCGTGCCGAGATGAACCTGGACAAGGAAGAGCAGCTGGGGCAGCTTGACCTTCTGCGGCAGGCCCAGCAGATACGCCAGGAACGCGAGGAAGCCGAGCACAAGCGCAAGATGGAAGACGAGGCGGCAGCACGCAGCCACGAAGTAACCATGACCCAGATGGAGCAGCAGCATCAAGAAGAGATGCGCCGCATGTTCCAGAACATGAGCGCAGAACAGATAATGGCAGCAAACCCGGATATCAGCGAAGCAGCTGCAAATGCGCTTGCTGAAAAGTTCAAGAGCGAGAACTCAAAAGAACAGATAGAGCTCATGTCAAAGCACAAAGACGATATAGAGCGCATAATGAGCCAGCAGCAGGCACAGCAGAACGCCACCATGCAGCAGATGATGCAGATGATGGGCACCATGTTCGCCGGGCAGCAGGCGCAGAAGGCCGCCGAGCTGGAAAGCGTGCGCAAGGATGCGAACGAGCATCAGGACAGGATGGCGGACATCATCAAGACAAGCGCGAACGCGGCTTATGGCGCGGCGGGCAAAATCTACAGCGGAACCGGCGGCGCTGGCGCTGGCGGCGGCAGACCCGAACGCCCCCAGCCGGTGCAGCCCCCGCGTCCCGCCCGCAAGGATGTCCCCGTGTGCCCCCAGTGCGGTGCGGAGATAGAAGAAGGAAGCACCTTCTGCGGCGAGTGCGGAGCCTCGCTGTAAGCTGAAAAAGCGATTGTGCCGTCCGGCATCTGCAGTTCCGGGCGGCAGTTTTGAACGATTGTGATGGAGTTGTATATGAAATGTGCAAATTGCGGTGAAGAGATTGAAGAGGGCATGCGCTTCTGCGGTACCTGCGGTGCGCCGGTCCCGCAGGAAAAGGCCTGCGTCAGCTGCGGGGCAAAGATTCCCCTCAAGATGAAGTTCTGCCCGGAGTGCGGTGCCCCGCAGGACGGCAGCAGGCCCAAGGCCGCGGCTGCGATCGCGATGGGTGACAAGAACGTGATCGCGGGTGACGTGACCGGCAAAAAGGAAGAAACCCACATCAGCGGCAACGCTACGATAATCAAGAACGAGGATCAGACCAAGCAGGTCAAGCGCTGTCACGTCTGCGGCAGGATGGTGCTCGTCACGCAGGGCTTTGAGTGCCCCTCGTGCGGCGAGTTCACCTGCGAAAACTGCTACGACAGTGCGAGCGGCCTGTGCAAGACCTGCGCGGGCAAAAAGACCAGCGGCAAGGCGGACAAATACCGTGCCGCCGTCAAGGATGCCCTTGCCGACGGCAGGATAGACTTCGCGGACAGGAGAAAGCTCGATACCTTGCAGCGCGAGCTTGGCCTTGCCCGCGAGGAGGCTTTGGCGATCGAGGCGGAAGAGAAGAACGGTGGCGGCGCGAAGGCCGCTTCGGGCGGAGAGCTTTCCACTGTGGAGCGGCTGGAGTTCGAGTCCGTGACGGAACAGTTCTACAGCTGCACCGGCAAGGAGGGCGAGCTCCTCGCGAAGGCGCGGAAGCTCTACGAGGCCCACCCCGCGAGCGAGCAGGTGCTGGGCCTGTACCTGCCGCTGCTTGCCGCAACGGAGGGCGGGGCGGAAAAGGCGATGGGCATCATCAAGAGCCTGCCGGTGGACGTGCTTGCCGCATACATGACCGCCGCGGATATCTGCCTTGCGCAGGGCGACCTTGCCCAGACGGAAAACTACGTGAACCGTGCCAAGGCAATCTGGCAGGACGATCCGCTCGTGCTCTGCCGCGAGGCCTACCTGAGCCTTGCCCTGCACAAGCAGTACGGCAGGCAGGAATTCCTTGACAAGGCGGATGCGATTGCCCAGAACGTCGGTGCGTTGCAGCTGCAGGACAAGCTGGCGAAGAGCCACCGGGCGCGGCTTTCTGCATTGGTGGCACAGGCCAAGGGCGGAGACGTGCCCGCCATGGACGCGGACTACTGCAAGCAGAACGGCCTGTACTTCCGCATCGCGGGGAACGGCAAGGCAAAGCGGTCGGTAGAGATAAAGGATAATGATGCCCTGAAGCTTGCAGTCCAGAATGCGAAAGACGGCGACAGGCTGCCTGTCCTGCCGGGTATATACTGCATAAACTTTGCGATTGACAAGGGTGTTGTAATCGAAGGAAAAGAGGGTGAAAAATACACAAACTTTGAGTTCGATGAATCCATTCCCATAACGGCGTCCGCCGTTTTCCGTGGGGTGAAATTCATCTGCAGGGCAGCGACAGCCTCTGAAAAAAACATGCTCGACGTTTCCGGCACGGCCAAGCCGCAGTTTGCGGGCTGCGCTTTCGAGAAATGCGGAATTTCCGCCCGTGACAGTGCCCGGCCATCCATTGAGGGCTGCGATATAGCGGGGGCGTACGACGGCATAGCTGTGACGGATCATGCGTCCGTGGACTGCAGTGGTACGACCGTCCATGATGCGGCGAACTGGGGGATAAACATTGACCACTCATCGCAGAGTCCTGATGTCCAGTCGGTGTTCAAGGATGTGAAAGTAGAGACTTGTGAGAAATGGGCTGGCGGAGTGGAAGTAAAAGGGACGAACGCCAACCCGGAGTTCTCCAATGTCACGGTGCACACGAACAAAGGCCCGAGCTTTAGGGTCAGTGATAACGCCGACCCCGTTATGGAGCAGTGCAAGGCGTATGATGGAGAGTCATCAGGCTTTTTTATCTGCGACGGCGGCAAGGGAACATACCGGGGCTGCGAGGCATACCGGAAGAATATATGCTTTTCTATCGCTAATGCCACCCCTGTGATGGAGCAGTGCAAGGCATATGACAGCAACTCTGGCTTTTCCTTCTTCGGCGGCGGCGGCGGCACCTTCCGAGGCTGCGAGGCGTACGGGATCGGTCTCCCCGGATTTGATGTCGAAAAAGCCGACCCCGTTCTGGAGCAGTGCAAGTCGCATGATGGAGAGTCGTCAGGCTTTTTTATCCGCGGTGGCAAGGGCACCTACCGTGGCTGCGAGGCATACGGGAACAAGCTCTCTGGCTTTGAGATTAGAGAGAATGCAGACCCAGTTATTGAGCAGTGCAAGGCGTACAACTCAATCGATGGAGGCGGCTTTTTCATCCACAAAGGCGGCAAGGGAACCTACCGTGCCTGCGAGGCCTACGGGAACAAGTGCGTAGGCTTTGAGGTCAAGGACGGTTGTGCCTGTACATTCACAGACTGCAAGTCTGGCACAAACAGCTTCTCAAAAACAACGGGCGGCACAGGCTTCTCTCTGTAGCCTTCCCGCATTCACCAGCCGTCCGGCAGCCTCAGGCTCCCGGGCGGCACACTTCAACATCCGCCGGTATACCCGGCAAGGAGCATACACAATGGAATCAACAGAAACAATTGTCGCCATAGCGGAACGTCTGCAGAAGCGGCTGGTATTCGCGCTCAGCCTGGGCGACAAGGAGCTGTTCCACAGCAACGTGCTCGCATGGTTTCTGGAGCATTGCTGCGGCGAGCATTGCGGCAGCGCGGACTTTGCCCCGGTGGCTGCCCTGTTCGGCATTACGGACGGCACGGTGCGGAAGGTCTGGCGCGAGGAGGCAAACTTTGACCTTCTGGTGCAGTACTACCGCAACGCCGAACCGGACAAGCCCCGCTTCGTGGTCATAGAGAACAAGTTCAAGTCCATGCCGCGGGGCGAGCAGCTGGACGAATACCGCGGCAAGGTACGCGACGGCAAGGTGTCCGTCGAAAAACTTCATGACGATATCGAAACCCCGGCCGGTAAAAAGCAGGTCAAAGTAAGGCCGTCCCTGGACAACACCAGCTTCTTCCTGCTCGCGCCGCAGAAGTCCATCGGCTGCACCTTCCCGGAGTTGCCGGAAGGCTGGGCTGCGGTCTCCTACGAATCGCTGCTTGCCGCATTCCCCGCCGCCGTGCAGGGCGATGCGTTCGCCAGCGGCTTTGTCTCCGAGTACAAGCAGATGATGGGCGACCTGCTGCAGCTTGCGGACCACGCCGTCACCGCCGCCTCGGACGAGAACGCCCCCTGCCTCGCAAGCAGGGACGTGCTTTCCGTGCTGGAGGAAATCCGCGCGCACGACATCTACCAGAAGCTTTTCTTCTCTGCCATGCGGGGAACGCTGGGCATACAGCGCACCGGCTGGAAATGCGATGTGTTCTACCGGCACGGCGGCTGCCTCAAATGGATGTACGTCAGAGACGGCGTGACGTATGGCATAGAGCTACAGAACAACGACTCAAAGTACCTGGACTTCCACGTCTTTGCCGAATCGGATAAAAAGCTTCCCGCCGCGGCGGACTTGAAGCCCCGGCTGCTCGGCTGGCTGTGCGCTGGTTTTTCCGGGCAGGACGTCAAGTCCAAAAAGGACGGCACGCTGAACCAGTACAAGGAGAAGCACAAATACGTGCATGCTTTCGTCCCTGACGCTACCAGCATCGCCGCCCTGCGCAGCAAAATCACCGCCGTCATGACAGCGATAGAAAAGTAAAAGGAGCATGAATTATGGGTATAGGAAATCTGTTTAAAAAGGCCGGTACAGCCATTATCGACAAAAGCGGCATAAAGGACTCCGAGGCATACAGGAAGATGAGCTCGGAAGTGCAGAAAGTGCAGGACGCGGTTAAAAATCCCGGCTCGGTCATGGGCATGCTTAAGGACAAAGTTGCGGCGGCCGGTGCCAATGCCAATGATGCGTCACGCACCCTGTTGCGGAGCATGTCCGGCGAGGACGTGGACGAAGAAGAGACCGCCGATGCGTTCGACAGCGTGGTTTCTGATTTCAAGGGTAGGATTGCCAGGGAGCGGAACCCGGAGACCGCGCGGGCTGCGAACCTGCTGCTGAGCATGATTGAAGGCGGCGGTGATGACGAGGACGACGAGGACGAGGAATACGACGAGGAGGCCGAGCGCGAAGCCGCAAAGAGAAAGGCGCTGGAGGAAGCGGCCGCCAAAAGGGCTGCCCTGGATGCCGCCGCAGCCAAGGCTGCTGCCGAAGAAGCCGCGCGCAAGGCCGCCGAAGAAAAAGCTGCTGCAGAGGAAGCTGCACGCAAAGCTGCCGAGGCCGCTGCTGCAAAGGCCTCCGAGCAGGAAAAACTCCAGTCGGAGCTTCCGCAGCTGCAGGCAGAGCTTGCCGCAAAGCAGGAACAGCTTGCCGCGCTCGGTACCGATGCAATGGCCATTATGAAGAAAGCAAAGCTTAGCGGCGAAATAAAGGCGCTTACAGCAAAAATCGAAGCGGCAAAGGGCTGATGTTCCTGCTTACGTAAAAAGAGGTAACCTGATATGAAATGTGCAAATTGCGGTGAAGAGATAGACGACGGCATGAAGTTTTGCGGTTCATGCGGTACACCGGTTCCGCAGAGCAAAAAGTGCCCGGCATGCGGGGCGAGTCTCCCCCTCAAGATGAAGTTCTGCCCCGAATGCGGTGCGCCGCAGGACGGTACGGCGGCAAAGAAAGCCACGGCTGTTTCGGGCATTTCGATGGGCGACAAGAATGTGATTGCGGGCGACGTTATCGGCAAGCAGGAAATCACGAACATAGCGGGCAATGCCACGATAATCAAGAACGAAGATGCGACCAAGCAGGTGCGAAAATGCCACGTCTGCGGCAAAATGGT
This sequence comes from uncultured Spirochaetaceae bacterium, assembly GCA_902803415.1. GTDB lineage: Bacteria > Spirochaetota > Spirochaetia > Treponematales > Treponemataceae > Treponema_D. Next base: position 9,600 of record CADCQA010000276.1, read on the forward strand.
GCAGATAACGCACGGCTTTGAATGCCCTGAATGCGGCGAGTTCACCTGCGAACACTGCTACGACAGCGTAAGCGGCCTGTGCACAATCTGCGCGGGCAAAAAATCCGAAGGCGACAAGGAAACCTACCGCGCCGCCGTACGGGAAGCCCTTGCCGACGGCAAGATAGACTTTACCGACCGCACAAAGCTTGACGCACTGCAGCGCAAGCTTGGAATTTCCCGTGAGGATGCGGAGAACATCGAGACGGTTGAAAAATACGCCGGTGATGAGTCCGCAGTTCTTTCCACCACGGAGAAACTTGAGCTGGAGACCATCCAGGAACAGTTCTACGGCTGTACCGCGGGTGCCGGCATGCTCTTTGGCAAAATCGAAAAGATGTACGAAGCGCACCAGACGAACGAGCAGGTGCTGGGACTGTACCTTTCGCTGCTTTCCGCTGCAAAGGGCGGAAAAGAAAAAGCACTGGGCATCATAAGGGAGCTGCCGGTTGACGTGCTTGCCGCGTACACCGTCGCCATGGACATTTGCATTGCGCAGGGCAAGCTGAATGATGCGAATGCGTACCTTGCGCAGGCACAGAAAATCTGGGCGGACAGCCCGATTGTTCAGTTCTATGAATTTTACTGCACTATCGCAATGTACCGCCAGTACGGCACACAGGATTTGCTTGCAAAGGCGGAGGAGCTGGCGGCGGCAATCGGCAGCATACAGCCTGATGACCCGCTGGAGAAGAGCCATCAAATCCGGGTCTTCGGGATGCTCGCGCAGGCAAAGAACGAGGAAGTCCCTCTGATGGACGCAGCCTTCTGCAAGGAGAACGGACTGTACAAGCGGATTGTGAAGATACAGGCCGAGACCCTGCCCGTCGCCGCCACCGGAAACGATGCCCTTGCCGATGCAATTGACGCCGCCTGGGACGGCGACACGCTGCTGCTGCAGCCGGGCACCTACACGCTGACCTCGCCGCTCGACAGGCCGCTCAACATAGCCGGAGCCGGGGACGCAGGGCAGACAGTCCTTTCTTTTGCGGGAAAGCTTTCCTTGGCCGCCGATGCCGTCCTCAAGAACGTGACGCTTCTTGGTTCTTCCTCTGCGGACGCCGTGGAGGTGACGGAACCGGTGAAGCCCGTGCTGTCCGGCTGTGTGCTTGAAAGATGCGGTGTTGACGTCGGCGGTACGGCGGAGCTTTCCATGGAATCCTGCAAGATACATGATGCAGTCTGCGGCATACTAGTAGCCGGCAGCGCGTCGGTCGTGTGTAAGGGCAGCAGCATCCAGAACATCGAGAAAACCGGCATAATAGTGGTGCAGGAGAATCCGGGGGCAAAGCCGCAGTCATGCTTCGAGGGCTTGCAGATATCTGATTGCGGGGAGTGCGGCATGCTTATTTCCGGTGCGCATGCAAACCCGAAATTCTCCTCTTGCGATATAGCCTGTTCATCCTACTGCGCCGTGATGATTGATAAAGGTGCAGCTCCGGTGATGACAGGTTGCAAGGCTCATGGTGCAAAAGCTGCTTTTGTTATTAACAAAGAATGCGGGGGGTCATACACAGACTGTGAAGCATACGGATGCAAAGATGAGGGATTTGCTGTTTCAGCGTCAAGAGCCCTGCTGGAGCGCTGCAAGTCTTATGACAATTCCGTATACGGATATGCTATTAGGGGAGGGACATACCGTAACTGTGATGCGTCCAAAAATCCAGTTGGATTTTGCATCACGGATTCCAAACCTGATATGTATGAATGCACTGCGTATGATGGGGATATTGGCTTCGGTATCAGCGATAAAAGTACTGGATCGTATTTTTCCTGCAAGTCCTATAGGAATAAAAGATTTGGTTTTTCTATTCAGGCTGCTTCTAAGCCACTAGTGAAGGAATGTGAGGGGTCTGATAATGCTATGTTAGGATTTTTTATCGCTGAAAACTGTGACGGCGTCTATCACTCCTGCAAGGCATATAGGAATGCTATAAAAGATTTCGGCATCGAAAATGGCTGCAAAGCAAAATTTATAGACTGCCAGCATACGACCGGCACCTTCTTTACGTGATAGCCCGTCCCCGGCTGCTCCATGCATGTGTGCCCGCACATGCATGGAGTTTGCTCCCGTCGCGTGGTGCACCCGTTATGCTTTGCTTCCGTTTTCATATAAGTATTCAGGGGCAATGTCAATCTGATTGCCCCATCGCAGCTTGTCTCGATTGCCAGTGCATTGACGGCAGCGCGGAGCGGCAGCTGACCGAGTGGATTTTCGGGTAGCCCGTCTGGTGCCAGGGCTGCAACAGCTCAGCACAGGAAATCCATTTTTTTCAGCAGCAGCGTCAGCAGGCGTTCGTGTTCCAGCACGATGCGGGCGTTTGTTTCCAGCCCGGCACGGACGGGGAAGCTGCGTCCCCTGCGGTCGCAGAACTGCGCGCGGTCTATGTCTGCATAGACGGTGTAATACAGTTCCCTGCCGCTGCTGCGGATGTCCGGGTCCAGTGCAAGTATTTTTCCTTCCGCCCCCTGGTATTCAAAGTAGGGGAAGGCGCTCAGGCGGAATTTCACTTTCATGCCCTGATGAATCCGGCCTATGTCCTTGGGCGGGATTTGCAGTTCCACGCGGAAATGTGCCGCATCGTCGGGCACGATATTCAGCACTGCTTTTCCTGCTTCCAGAAAATCTCCTTCATTCAGCTGGGCGATTTCCTGTACGTAGCCGTCAACGGGGGCTGCGGCATGCAGGTTCTCGTATTTGCTTTCAAGCTTCAGCAGTTCCTGTGCCGTTTGTTCGGCGGCAAGCTGCAGCTCCTGCGCTTCGGCATGTACGGCTTTTGAAAATTCCGAGCGGCATGCTTCCAGCGCCGATGCTGCACATTCATAGTTCAGGCGTTCCATCCTGATGTTTCGTTCCCGGCGCAGCACTTCCGGGCGGCTGCATTCCGCACTGTATTTCTGGTATGCAATTTCTTTCTGCAGGCGCAGCGCTTCTGCCCTGCTGCAGAAATTGCTGTAGCGGGCGTATGCTTCGGCGTGTTCCGGGGGAACAAGATTTTTCCCCGCCGCAAAGCTTTTTGCAAGCGCCTGCGCGTCTTCCAGCCTCCGCTGTATGTCCTGCTGTTCTGCACAAAGCGCTGTTTTCTGCGCGTTGTATTGTGCCGGGTCGATGGTGTAAAGAATGTCCCCTTTGCAGACTTTTGCGCCGGGGCGGTAGTGCAGGGCCGTAACCTTGCCCGCAATTACGTTTTTCACTGCGGAAACATTGCCCTGCGTCCGCACCACGCCGTTCACCTTTATCACGTCATCGATGCTGCAGAACGCTGCGATTCCCGCTGCCGTGCAGAGAAATGCGGCAACCGTAAAAAACATGGCGTGCACTTCGCGCGGTATCCTGAGCAGCAGGAATTCCCGCGTAAGCTTCATGCTATTCTGATGATATAAGACGATTTCCTTTTTCATGCTGTGCCGTCCAGAGCGAGTGATAGAATCCGTTCCTCTTGATGAGGGCGGAATGGGACCCCTGCTCAACGAGCCGTCCCCTGTTGAACACAAATATTTTGTCGCAGTCCTGTACCGTGGAAAGCCGGTGCGCTACCATGATGACCGTCCTGCCGTGGATGCGCTGGTACACGGTCTGCATGATTGCCTGTTCGGAAATGCTGTCCAGGCTTGCAGTTGCCTCATCAAGGATGAGCAGCTGCGGGTCGCGCATCAGCACGCGTGCCATTGCCAGCCGCTGCCGCTCCCCGCCGGAAAGCGTGGAACCGTGTTCACCTACCAGACTTTCGTATTTTGCCGGCAGCCGCGAAATGAAATCCGCTGCCTGCGCTGCATCCGCGCTTGCCTCTATGCGTGCCTTGTCGGGGCGGCTTGTGCCCCAGGCAATGTTTTCGCTTACCGTGCCGCTGAACAAAAGGCTTTCCTGCGGCACGTAGCCTATGTGTTCCCGGTAGGAGGCGTTGCGGTAGGATGCAATGTCCGTACCGTTCACCAGAATCTGCCCGTCCTGGCATTCATAGAATTTCATCAGCAGCTTGAGCATTGTGCTCTTGCCGGAGCCGGACATTCCCACGAATGCAACTTTTTTTCCTGCGGGAATCAGGAGCGAAACATTGTCGAGTGCCTTGCCGCGGCTGCCGTAGGAAAATGAGACGTTCCTGAATTCGATGTCACCGGAAAGGTTTTCCGCTTCGCGTTTTTGAGCGTCGCTGCAGGATTCCTCTTCCATGTCTATGATGTCGCCGAGCCGCTCCGCCGCCACGGACACTTCCTGCAGGTAAAGCTGCATGGTGAGCAGCCGCTTGAGCGGGTCAAGGAAAAATCCGGAGAGCGTCACAAACGATATGAGCTGCCCCAGCGTCATCTTTCCGCTGAAGATAAGGCAGCTGCCGTACCAGTACAGCGCGAGCGTGCCGCAGCCGGACACAAATTCTTCCAGCGCATTCTGAATGTTCCCCAGCGAGCCGAGCGCAAGTGATTTTTCCGCCGCATCCACAATTTTTGTTTCCACGCGGGCAAATGCCTTGTCTTCGGTGGAAAGCCCCTTGACGGTTGCAATGCCGTTTATGCTTTCGTACATGGCAGCGTTTTTGTCGCCTTCCACTGCTGCCCGTTCCCTGATGCGGCGGCGGAACGGTTTTGCAAAGATGAAGACTGCTGCGGACGAAATCAGCACGGGGATAAGCGCGGCTGGCATCAGCTGCAGGCCGGTCTTTACAAGGAAGAAGCCGCCCGCAAAAATCATGAATGCGTCGAGTGCAATTGAGACCGTTGCTGCAGACAGTGCGTTGCGGATTGTCTCTACGTCTTTGATGCGCGAAAGCACTTCGCCGGTTTTCCGCGACGTAAAGAACGAAAGCGGAATGTGCAGCAGATGGTGGAAGAAGGAGCTGAGCAGCGACACTTCTACTTTCTGCCCGACGTAGTTGATGATTTGATTCCGGCAGAAGCCCAGCACGGTCTGGAACGCAATGACAAGCAGGTAGCAGAGCGAGCAGAGGTTCAGCGTGGAACGTATCTGCGAATAAAGCACTTCGTCGATGAGGAACCTGAAGTAGAATGAGACCAGTATGCCGGTCAGCGAAAGCAGGAAACTTGCAGCAAGTACTTCGGCCAGCAGCTTTTTGTAAGGTGCCAGCAGAGAGAAGAACCTGAATGCAGAAGTTTCTGCGCCGCTTTTTCTGCGGAATGACGGCAGCGGGCAGAGCAGGAAAAATATGCCTGTCCAGCATGCGCGGAATTCCGCAAGCGGCATACGGTACAGGCCTTTGTCCGGGTCGCTGATGTATACGCTGCCGCCCCGGATTTTATAGACGACAACATAGTGCTCCACGGCGCTGCTGCTGCCGGACACTTTTTTCTTCAGGTGAAAAATTGCCGGCAGCACTATCCCGGAAAGATTTTCTTTGCCGGGTGAAGCAAAGCCTTTGCAGGAAAGCCCGAATGCTGCTGCACCCTGTATGATGCCGCGGCCGGATGTGCCTGCGCTGTCCGTACCCGCTGCTTCCCTGATTTTTCTGAGCGGCACGGACCGCCCGTAGTATTGTAAGATGATGGAGATGCAGGCTGCGCCGCAGTCGCTCTCGTCGTGCTGCAAGACTTTCTTTATGTTTCCCATACGATGTGAACCGGAACCTCCGTTTTTTTGCTGCCTGTTGCCCGGAACTGGCGGGCAGCAGGGCAGCATTTTGGTGCTACGTTTAGAAGCGCAGTGAAGCAAGCAGGCTTTCCCAGTCCTGCTGGTAACGCAGGAAGTCGGCCGGCAGCCCCTGCTTCTTGTTGTGCAGGTCGCTGAAGAAGTCATAGATCTTGTCCTTCATCCAGTAGTAGCCCGGTCCGATTGCGCCTTTCTCCATATACGCGCAGTAAGCCGGCAGGGCCTCTGCTGATTGGGGAACGGGAAGTGTGTTCTCGAATGAAATGTGGTAGACTTTCTTTCCGTTCGTCAGGAACAGGCTGTATCCGCCGAGGCTGCTCATCAGGTAGCATTCGGTCTGCGTAAAGTAGCCGTAGGTTCCGGCGGGTTTTCCCTTTATGGTAAGCGCATGGTTTGCGCCGCACCGCGTCTGCGCATTTCCGGTAGTAAAGTCGAAGGTGCCGGACGTAATGTCGCTGAGCATCTTTTTCTTACTGCCGCCGTACATCCGCTGGAATTCCTCTCCGCCGTCGTCTGCTTCGTACGCACTCAGCTGATGCGTGAACTGGTTCACGGTGCTGACGGTGATGTACATCTGCCATGCGCCGTCCGTCCCGCTGTTCAGCACGGAGGTTTTTCCGTTTTTGCTTACCGTGCAGCGTGTGTTTTCCGGGCAGGTAAACTGCAGCCCTTCCCATGAAATCTTCTTCTGGCAGAATCCTGCCGTCATGCTCAGTGCCAGTGCTGCGAGCAGCATCACTTTCTTCATTCTTGTTCCTTTGTACATGTACATGCTCCTTGAAACTGTCCGGAATCTGGCTGCACGCTGTGCCGCCGGGATTGTTTTCCGGACAGTCTGTTTTTTTTCGAGGAAGCCCCGTGCAATAAACCTGTTCGGAAACTTCAGTTTCAGAACAGGTTACTTTGAAATGCGATGTTCAAAATCGCGCTATTTCAGCGATTTTGAAC
>CADCQA010000277.1 GCA_902803415.1 uncultured Spirochaetaceae bacterium
GAAGCAAAAATAGAAAGAAGGAAGAATAGTGAAAACCTTAGAAAAGATTTTGATGCTGTGTGCCGGGCTTGTCATGTTTCCGCCATGCATCCATGCACAAAGTGATTATAAAACCATCGACAAAGAACTGGCGGAAAACGTGAAAAAATATCATCTTCCGGGAATGGCCGTCATTGAAGTTGACAGTAACGGAATACTGTTTCAGGGAACGTATGGCAATGCCCGGAGCGCAGATCAAACTTTTATAATCGGTTCGCTGTCAAAATCTTTTACTGCCGCCGCAGTAATGCAGCTTGTTGAAAACGGAAAAATTGATTTGGATAAACCGCTTTCAGAATACATTGATTGTGAAAGATACTTCGTTCCAAAAAACGATTATAAACGAATCACGGTAAAAAATCTGTTGAACCAGACAAGCGGCATCAAAACCTATGCGAAGCTGGGAAGCCTGAAAAGCACTGAGGCTTACGGAAAACATGTGTATGCAAATGCAAATTACGGTCTTTTGGGTTTGCTTATCGAAAGTGTGTCCGGCCTTTCCTACGAAGCGTATATACAGGAACATATTTTCAAGCCCCTTGGAATGACTCATTCTTATGCATCATTTAACGACGAAGCAAAAAAAGTATTGATTCCCGGGTATAAGAATTATTTTGGATTCTGGGTTCCCTCGCCGCCGGATTATCCAGGTGAAATAAAAACCAGTCAATGGACAAATGTCCCGGAGGCTATCTTTTTTCAAGTGCAAGTGACATGGGAAAATATCTTATGATGTATTTGAAAGACGGAGGAAGCATCCTGACAAAAGATTCTGTAGAAAGAATGTTTTTTGACAATGTTCCGGAGCAGGAGGAAGAAGCGTATTACGGCATGGGATGGGAATACCTTAAAAATGCTGACGGCGCATGGATTATGCAGCACACCGGACTTGTGGAAAATTACTGCGCACTTATGTACATAAATCCCAAAGAAAACAAGGCTGGAGCCGTACTTGTAAACATGAACGATTATCTTGTTACCAATATGTTCCTGGGAAATATCATCGCACCGTTACTTGGACAGACTGCAAAAGATAGTTCAAAAATGGTTTTTATCCTGCATGCTATTATTGATCTGGTATGTTTTGCCCTGATAGTTTTAGCATTATATCCAGTCATAACGTTGAAAAAATGGAAAAGCAAAAACAAGAAAATCTTTGCAGATATTTTTTTGCACCTGCTGGTCCCGCTGATTCTTTTGCTTCCGGTTCAGAGTATTGCACCGCTTTTTGTAATCCGCATGTTCGCAAAAGATTTGTGGCTCGTTTTGCTAAGCACATCGTTTTTGCTTGTGGCAGCAGGAATGTATAAAATGATTTATAGCATGTATCGCTGGAGATGTATAAAATAAATAATCAAGCTTAGAAGGAAAATTTTCCGCTGAATGTCAGGCAGCTCAGGTCTTTGTATGCGCCGTATTCACCGTCCTTGTCCGGCCCCGGAATAAAGAAATTCCCGCCGAGCGAAAGTGAAATCTGGTCAGAGAGGGCATATTTTACGCTGGGCATGATGGCGCTGTCAAAATCGTTCAGCCCCAGCAGTCCCTGCAGGGAAACTTCAAGGTTGCCGCCAAAAAACGAGCGGGACACGCTTAACGTTGTTTTGTGCTGGAATGCCTGCTCACGGTCAACAAGGCCCAGATCGCCGAATACAATATCCAGGTAATATTGGGCGGTGACCGTCCAGCCGCCCGGCATCCAGTCAATGCCTGCAAGTGCCGTCAGCTGATTCCGCTGAACAGAGGTTTTGGCGCGCTTTCCCTGAAACATGGCCGTAAGCTGCGATTCAGCCGTTGTGGCAAAATGGCGCATCGGGAAAAATGCACCTTCAAGCCTGAGCGTAACCGGGCCGGCAGGAATTGCAGCATCGGCACCTATCATGCCCATTTGCTTATACTCGCCGCCAACCTTCAACCCGTAACCGGCAATCCTCAGATAATTCATCGGGTTGGACAAATCAAGGGAATTGCCGTCCCTATCCAGATAGAGCAAGGTATAGTTCATGACGGGCGTATCATCCCAGCCGTAAAAACCGTAAACGCTGAAATCTGCAAAGGGAAGATAGGCCGCAGCCTTGATTGCATATTCCATATTCTTTAACGAGGGTTCCGGCTTTTCCAGTTCCCCCAGCCGGATATCCAGCGTATAGCCGTTTGCAGAAACAGAAGAAGGAAGCAGAATTTTTCTAAGGGGATTGCCTTTTGCCAAAGGAAGCGTATTCGGAGTGAATGTGGGAATCCAATATGCATCGCAGACAAAGCTTGTCAGGTTGAGCGAAACGCGCAGGGCATCAATGCCCAGCGAACTGTCGCTGTAATCGCTTGCAAAAAGAGACGACATGTCCTTGGGGCACAGAATGTCCGTAACGGTAAGGCCGTCCGCCTTTCCCCATGCAGAAATCTGGCGGCCCGCACGGACTGACCACTGATCGCCGTTATAATCAAGGTAGGCTTCTTTTATCCTCGCCAGAACATAGCCGTCATCATCCGTAAGTGCAAGCTTGTCGTCAGTACTCTGCGAATGCAGGGCATCCAGAACAAGCCCGCCGGAAAGATGCACCGTATATTCGTTTGCAAAGACATCCAACGCGCCATTTGCTTTCAGCAGTGCAGCAACAGTATTCCACGGCTCTTCCGTGTAGGGGAATGCCTGGCCCAGCAGCATCTCAACATCGCCGGAAAACTGCACGTCCTGTGCTGCTGCCGGCATTGCGGCGGACAGGCTCATGGCAAGGACAGGGAACAATACAGCCGCAGCTGCAGAACCGTGCCGCAGGCACAGCATAAGTGCCTGCAGTTTTGCCAGAAACCTGTCCGTCATGCTCATCGTACGATTCCCCTCTCAAGGGCAGAGACGGTAAGAAGCTTATCATCAATCGCCAGGTTGTACTTTACGTCCTTCATCTCCAGCACGGTGGAATGATTGGTCAGCACATTTTTCATCAGCATGGTATCCGTCGTCCAGAAGCCGTCCTGCAGATGAATGCCGCTGCACGTGAGCGTCCGCTGCAGGTTGTTCTGCCTGTCATAGAATTCGCCCTGCTGCAGCATATAATTGTCCTTGCGGATCCAGACAATGCGGCGCGGGTTCTTTTCGGTTATGTCCTTTGCAAGGCATTCAATTTTCCAGCATTCGTTGCCCTCAATACTTTCGCTGCCCAGCAGCGTGTAGCTGTCCTTGTCGATGTCACGGTCGCCCATGTCTTCATAGGTAAAATCCGTACCCATAAAATCATCGGCCTTGCCGGCACCGCTGATGCGCCTGACTTTCTTCATTGCCGGCATGTAAAGCCAGTTGTCGCTTTCGGGCGTTGTTCCGTCAGGCTTTTTGTCATACTCGAACATCAGGTAGCCGACGCCGGCAACATCTTTCGGTGTGGTGAACACAATGACCGTTTTCTTAACGTCGCCGAAGTCCTTGGAGCGCATGAGCACCTCGCGCACCCGCTTCTGCCCCTTCTTGTTCGTAAGCGTCATCGTTGCCTTGTATGAGCTGGTGTCCGCAGTGGGGACTTCATCAGAGCGCTTTATGATTTCATACGCAGTCAGTTCCTGCGCAGACAGGGAAGCTGCAAGCAGCACTCCAAAGACGGCAGCAAAGACGGATTTCATTCCACGTTTCATGTACATCTCCTATTTCTGTTGGTTCCGTGCGCGGATTTTCTCCTCGGAGCCGAAGGGCTTTGTGATAAAAATCAGCGCAGGGGTAAGGGTATAGTCTGCAAGCAGTGCCGCGCCAAGACCGACGACGGAAAGCAGGCCGACATTTTTGAGTGCACCCATCGGGCTGAAGATGAACACAACAAACATCGCGCACAGGATGAATGTTGTCATCCCCATGGATTTACCGATTTCCCGGAAAGAAAGCATGATGGCTTCCCGGTAGTTCCCGGTCTTTTCCAGCCCGTACTTGACATGATTTGTCATGTGGATTGTATCATCAACCGCAATGCCCAGAATCATGGGCATAACAATCATGGTAATCATATCAAGCGGCATCCTGAAGTAACCCATCACACCGCCAATGAGCATGACCGGTGCAATGTTCGGAATCATGCCGATAAGGCCTGTCCCGATACTTCCGAATGCAAATATCATGAGTGCTGCAATTATAACAAACGAACCGAAAAAGGATTTCAGCAGACCGTTCACCAGCTTGCCGTTCATCTCTGCATAATTCACAACTTCGCCAACAACGGATGTCCGTACACCGGGGAAAATCCGGGCAGCGGCAAGCTTTACGTCATTCAGGTCAGCAACGATTGCATTTGCGTCGTAGCCGGAAAGCTCTATGTGAATATATGTTGTCTTGTAATCTTCATCGATCCAGTCGAAGATGTCGTCGCCGGAAATTTCGTACAGGAACATAAGCTGCGTCAGCATGTCCTTGTCATCGGGAATCGCATAGCATGCATCGTCATCGCTGTTCAGCGTGCGGTTCATTTCCTTAATCATCTGCGTAACAGACGTAACGCGGGGCTTGCTGCCGGAGCGCTTGACCAGCCGCAGCCTGCCAAGTTCGTCTTCCATCTGCTCAATGCACTTCATGTTCTGCGGTTCCTTAAGGGCATCGGCTTCGTCGAATTCCACCAGCAGGTTAAAGCTGTACAGGCTGCCAAGCTTTCCGCTGAGCATGTCGATGAGCCGTGCCACGTAAGGAATCTTGAGTCCCATCATCTTGGTGTAGTCCATGTTCACTTCCATACGGAACATGCCCGGTAACTGGGCAAGCATGATGAGCGATGCACAGGCGGCAACAGGCGCAGCCCTTCTGCAGACAAAGGCGCCCAGTTTTTCAAAGCCGCGGTCAGTCTTTGTTGCGCCTTTTACGCGTGCAGCTTCCTTGTCCGGCGCCCGGTCTTTGCCAAAGCTCATCAGGATGGGGATGAATATGATGACGTACAGATAGACTGCGAACACAATTGCAGCAGAAATGCCGCCGACCCAGCGGATAGGAAGGATTCCGGCAAAAAGGAAAGAAATCAGGGACGCAATGGTCGTTATTACGGTGAACAGAATCGGCCAGCCGGTTTCTTCTACCGCATTCACGACGGATTCTTTCCGGTTTCCGGTAACACGGAAATGCATACGGAATGAATTGATGTAGTGGATTGAATAGCCGACGGAAAGCGCCATACCCAGCAGGATGGGCAGTGCAACCATGGAATCCTGCCCCACAATGCCAAGCCATGCATTGATGCCAAGCGTAGTGCCGATGCCGCCGATGGTTGCAATGGAAGGAACGATGACGCCCCGCAGCGA
>CADCQA010000278.1 GCA_902803415.1 uncultured Spirochaetaceae bacterium
CTTAGTTTCATGCGGTGAAACATTCTGTTTCATACGGTGAAACTGAACTCACTCTATTGCTTTGCCAGTAACAGCGGCAGCTAACCCCATGCATGGAGCTGCCGCACCGCCGCGTCCGCCATCCCCATGCATAAAGCTGCCACAATACGCCGCCTGTTCCCCCATGCACATCCGTTACCACACCCCCTAAAACGTATACCTCCAAGAAACCGGGAAGTTTACGGCCCAGGACCATTCGCCGTCCGTCCAGTACTGCAGGTTTGCCTTTGCGCCAAAGGTGTTGCGGCCGGTGGTGTAGCGTATGCCGGGCTGCCATTCCACCAGCGTGGCGGCGGTTTCCGCACGGCGCTGGCTGCCGTCACGTGCGCCGGAGCCTTTGACGGGGAAGAACCAGTAGGTGCCCTCCGTGTACATAAGCTGCTTTGCCTTGCCCTGCTCCCGCTCCTCCGCGTAGCCCACGCCGTCCTTCACCTTGTTGCCCAAATCCATCGCCATGCCCGCCGCAAGCCACAGGCTGAACCTGCCGGGCAGCAGCTCGTACGAAACCTTTGCGCCCGCGTACAGGTCGTAGATGGACTGCGTATTCACAAAGTTATACAGCGCCTCCACGGAAGCCTGCAGCCCGCCCGCCTGCGCCGTTACCGCAAGGTTTGCCCGGTGCCGCCCGCCGATGTACACCCGCTCCAGCCCCATGCCGTCAAAGTCCAGGAAGCTGACGCGCGTTGCCTCGCCGTTGTACGTGTAGCCCGCGTTGATTTCAAGGAAGGCAAGCGACGCATTTGCGTACAGCCCGAACGCGCGCTTAGCGCCGTTGAACATATTGTGCACCGTAGCGCCCACCGTAAGCGCGCTGGCAATGCGCCAGTCCGCCCCGGCGTTGAGCGCAAACATGCAGTCTGCCGTAGTTGCGGGCGCAGGAATCACAATCTGCCCGCTGCCGTTGGAATCTTCGTATTCCGCGTTCAGCATGTTGGGAATGCCCAGCACGGCAAAGCCCACCGGCGCTTCGATGCCGATGCGCAGCCCTTCCAGCGGCGTAAGCACCACGCCGATGCCGTCGCCCTGCAGGTCCGAGGCCGAAAGCCACTGCCCCGCAACAGGCAGCTGCCCGCCGGGAGTGCGCACATTGTTGTGCAGGTTCACGTCCACCACGTCGAACGGAGAAAAGCGCAGGTGCCAGCCCAGCCCCGTATAGGCAAAGGAAAGGTCGTCGCTGTTCAGCGCGTGGGACGTGCTGCTCCAGTTGCTGTCGTAGATGTACCAGTGATGGGCGTTGTCCTTCAGCGAAAACTCCGGGGCAAGCTCCATGTCCAGCAGGTCCGACTCAAAGCGCACGCCCAGCGTTTCCTTTATGCCCGCAAATTCCGCGTTGTAGTTCTGGCGGCGTATATACTCAAGGTTTTCGTTGTCATGGCTGCGCCCCAGCGCCTCCACCGTATCCGAAGAAAGCTCGCTCCAGAAGCTGAGCCCCTCCGCAAGCTCATAGTCGTCCGTAGCCTGAGCCGTCACCGGCAGACAGAGGAACACAGCGGCAAGCAGGACAGCAAAAGTGAATACATTTCTGCGAATATCAGATATCATAATTCAAAACTCCTTATTGCCTATGCCGTTGTCATGGCGGAAAGAACGGCATCGGCAGAATTTTTCCCTAAGCTCATCATTACAGCCTTTGTCATGGAAGAAACCGGGATTCCGGAAATGTCCGAAGCCTTTGCCACAAATCCCTCAACGCTTTTAAGCGTGCTGTTGTTCAGCATATCCTCTATCTGCCCGGCTTTATCTTCTGAAGCCCCGCCGGAGGAAAACAGTTTCCTGATGTCAGAAATGACTGTCTTTTTCATAGAACGGAGCTTAGACAGCATTGTTGAGTTTTCCCGTTCCAGAAGCGTCAGCAGTGCATGAGCCGAAACGGAAAGGACATTCCTGTTGAACGAGGAGTCGGCAAATACGCCGGCTTCTGAAATCAGTTCCTCCATCCGCTCCTTTGCAAGGGAATTGACAATGCCGAACTTTACGCAGGTGCCTTCCATTACGGGGTTTATGACGGCATGCTGCTCAAAAAGGTCATGGAAGCTCAGCCCGCGGACATCCTCATATTCAAAGCGGTAGCATTTTTTCAGCAGGGATACCACCTTACCATTGTCAAGCCGCAATGTTTTTCCAATCACGTACAAGTCCTGCACAGTCAGACTGACCAGTTTTCTGCCGGGAAACAAAGTACGCGCGGTGCAGTAAAAATACAGCTGTTCCCATTCCGGCTTTGACATGATGGCAATGTTGCGCTCAGCCACGTACTGCGTAAAAAAGCTTACGGTATCTTTTGAGATTTCAAGACC
>CADCQA010000279.1 GCA_902803415.1 uncultured Spirochaetaceae bacterium
TGATTCTGCCTTCTATCCGGGAGAGGACACCAAGCTTTGCCTTGACATTACGCGGAAGGCCGGAAAGCGCATTGTGTATGATCCGGAGATTCTTGTCTACCATCACCGCCGCCCGCTTTTTTACAAACATTTAAAACAAATTTCAAATTATGCCCGGCACCGGGGCTATTTCATGAAGACGCTGCCGGAAACATCGCTGCGTCCGGCGTATCTGCTGCCCCTGCTTTTTGTGCTGGGGATTGTGCTGGGGGCGCCGCTCGCCTTTTTTTTCCGTCCTTTGCGTATCCTGTATTTTTCTGTACTTGCCCTGTACGCGCTGCTTGATGCCTGTACTGTATTCCATATTAAGGCACCGCTTGCCAGTTTCCTGGCATTCTGGGGGCTTTTTGCAACGCATATAAGCTATGGCATCTTCACGGTAGTGGGGCTGTGCCAGAAAACATTGCTCCGCTGACGGAATAGAGCCGCCAGCCCTTGTTTCCAATTTATCTGAGGAGTTCCGCATGAAAGTCGCAATATCATATCCTCCGCTGGAGAGCGGGAAAGGTGTCCCCCTGCTGGGGCAGAACCGCCAGTTCCAGTGGTTCAACAGCCCTACCTATATCTATCCCATGGTACCTGCCTATGCAGCTTCCCTGCTGCAGTCCAGGGGGCACGAAGTCGTGTGGAACGACGCAATTGCAGAGCAGTGGACGTTCGCCCAGTATCTGGATTTCTACAAGGCAGAAGCATTTGATCTTGTGATGCTGGAAACCAAAACTCCAGTGCTCAAAATGCACTGGGCGATGGTAAAGCAGCTCAAGGAGCTGGTGCCGTCAACGCGCATTGTGCTGGTTGGTGACCATGTGACGTCGTTCCCGGAGGAAACGATGGAAAATTGCCCTGCCGATTATGTCCTGACCGGCGGCAATTATGATTTCCTCCTTGCAAATCTTTGTGATGTCCTGCGCGACTGCGGCGGTGAACTTGATGCGTCAAAGCTTGAACCGGGCATTTATTACCGCAAGGACGGGGCTGTCTGCAGCACGGGCCGATTCATCCTGAACCATGACCTGAATGAGCTCCCGTTCATAGACCGCGATCTGACGAAGTGGCGGCTCTACAGTGAAAAGAACGGGAATTACAAGCGGCTGCCCGGCACCTACACCTATGCTGCGCGCGACTGCTGGTACCACAAGTGCACGTTCTGCAGCTGGACAACCATTTATCCGGAATATAAAGTCCGTTCACCGGAGAAAGTCCTTGATGAGATAGGCATGCTCATCGAAAAATATCATGTAAAGGAAATCATGGACGATTCTGGGGCCTTCCCCGTGGGGCAGTGGCTCCATGACTTCTGCAACGGCATGATAGCGCGCGGCTACAACAAGAAAGTCATCATGGACTGCAACATGCGTTTCTGTGCGCTGAGCTTTGATGAATACAAGCTGATGCACAAGGCTGGCTTCCGCTTTGTGCTCTTCGGGCTGGAAAGTGCTAATCAGGCGACGCTGGACCGTCTGCACAAGGGCGAAAAGATTGAAGAGATGATCGAAAGCTGCAAGCTTGCAAAAAAAGCAGGGCTGTCGCCGCATGTCACTATCATGTTCGGTTATCCGTGGGAAGGGGAAGAAGAAATTGCCCGCACCGTAAAGACCGGCCGCATGCTGCTGCAGAAAGGCTACGCAAAAACCTTGCAGTCAACGATTGTCATTCCCTATCCCTGTACGCCCCTGTACCGCGAATGTAAGGAGAACGACTGGCTGCAGACGGAGAATTACGAGGAATTCGACATGCGCCGCCCGGTCATGAAGACGCCGGTCGGTGACGAGCGGCTGAAAGAAGCGGTGCAGGAAGTATACAAGGTTGCATTCAACCCGGAATTCATCCTGCGGCGCCTGCTGGACATCCGCAGCATTGACGATGTGAAATTCCTTTTCCGCGCTGCCGGAAAAGTGTTCGGGCACCTGCTGGATTTCAAGAAATGAAAGTGCAACTTTTTCATCTGCCGGAAGATAAGCGGACTGCTGCATGCCAGTACTTTGTGGCGCTTTGCGCGCTTGCGTATACCGTGCTGCCGTTTTTATGGCTGTGCAGGTATGTGCAGCCCCAGCGCTTTGAATTCTGGTGGCCGCAGGACCGTGTTGCCCTGAAGTATTCCCTGCTGACCGGCGTTCCCGGTGTGCGCTATGTGAGCATCTGGATAAATGCACTGTGGCTTCTTGCCGGGGATTTTACCGCTGCGCACCTTCCCGCTATCCTGCTGCTGAACAAGCTGTTTGCGGTTTTTATAGTCCTCTTTTTCTGCATTTCGCTGGCGGTGCTCTGCCGTTCCGTTAATACGTATGTGCTGCAGCTGGAACGCCCGCGCTTTCTGCTTTTCCTTTCGCTGGTTTTCTTCTTTGTCCTGAATGCCATCCGCAGGCTTGATTACTTTTTCTATGACATGGTGACTACGACCGGCTATACGCTGGGACTGGGGCTTTGCTTTTTGTATGCGGCATCCATGATTTCTTACTATTTTAAAGGAAATCCCGTGCAGCTTGTCTGGCAGTTCCTGCTGGTGTACGTGCTCTGCGGTACAATTGAATACAATATCTGTTTCCCGTGCTTTATTGCCTTTCTTGCCGCTGTCTGCACCTGCTGCAGGAAAAAGCGGATTCCGCTGAGCGCTGTGCTCCAGATTCTGCTCTGTCTCTTTTTCTTTTATCTGCACCTGAAAGCGCCGGGCAATACCGACGGTTCAAAATTTGCCGCTTACGCACGCACCGACGCCGTCCATCAGGCTGAAAGCTTTGCAAGTGCAGCATCATCAGTGGATGCCGCAACTCCGGCGGCTGAACAGCCGACTATCTACAGCCTGAAATATTTTGCCACCTGGTGCAGGAGCATGCGGGAATTCTATGCGCTCTCATGGGCGTATGTGTTCCGCATTCAGTCCCTGCTGCTGCTGGCGCTCATCTATTCCCTTGCCGCCAGGGGACTCCGCCGCCTCAGCTGCATCTGGCTGCTGTGCATTGTAGCGGGGGCGGAGCTGATTGGTTTTGCCCTGTTTTTTGCGTCGTATATTGTGGGCATGCTCGGCACGTGGAATTCCCACCTGGTGCAGACGCCGCATGTCTGGCTCTGCATGAACCATGCACTGGCGCTCCTCCTGCTGTGCAGGTACTTCGCGGGCCATTACAAACTTTCGCTTGTAGCGGAAGAAGCTTCCGGACGCCCCGTGAAAGTAGAACGCTTTGTCAGAAGCCCCTGGATTTTCCTGCTCTGCATCCTTGTTTTTTCCTGCACGCGTGAATTTCCGGTGCATCATGCGTATGCGGATCTGCTGAAGGGGCGGGCACGGCGCTACGATCAGAAAATCGAACGAATTTATCAGACTATTCTGGACAGCGGTGCAGACGGTGCGCTCGTCGAAGGATTTTCTCCTTCCGAGAATCCGAATGCCCTGATTTTCAATAATGAGAATGCATGGAACAGCACGGCAGTTGTGGAACCGTCGGTTGAGGCTTTCTTCGGAAAGCCGGTTACTATGCTGCGGCATTAAATGGAGCCGTGGCTTCCATTGCATTGGATGCGGGTATCAAAGTGGGCAATGTTGCAATAAAAGTCGAGCATCTTTCAAAGTACTATGATTTGGGCGTCATCGGTTCGGGGACGCTGCGTAAAGATTTGCAGTCCTGGTTCTGGAAGCGGCGCGGGCGGGAAGATCCGAACAGCCGCATCGGGGCAGAGAATTCTGGAGCGGACGGTTTCTGGGCGCTGAAGGACATTGATTTTGAGATTCAGCAGGGAGAGCGGGTTGGCATTGTCGGCAAGAACGGCGCAGGCAAGTCTACGCTGCTGAAGATGATAAGCCAGATTTCTGCTCCGACAAAAGGAAATATCTACATAAAGGGCAAGGTTGCCAGCCTGCTGGAAGTCGGTACCGGTTTTAATCAGGAACTGACCGGCCGCGAAAACATCTACATGAACGGTGCAATCCTCGGCATGAAAAAGCGGGAAATTGACCGCAAGATGGACGAGATCATCGATTTCAGCGGAATCGAAAAGCATATCGACACTCCGGTCAAGCGCTATTCGAGCGGTATGTACGTGCGCCTTGCATTTGCCGTTGCTGCTCATCTTGACAGCGACATCCTTATCACTGACGAAGTGCTTGCCGTCGGTGACGCGGAATTCCAGCGGAAGGCATTGGGCAAGATGACCGAGCTGAGTACCGGGGAAGGGCGGACGGTGCTCTTTGTGAGCCACAATATGTCTGCCGTGGAAATGCTTTGCAACAAGGGCTTTCTGATGGACCACGGAAAGCTTGCGTCACGGGGCGAAATCCATGAAATCACGGAAAAATACCTGCAGTCCTACCGCGCTTCTTACCGGCAGGACATTGCTGTTGTCAGGGATGAAGCTGTCCGGCGGGGAAACGGTGCCGTAGATTTTACGGACATTTCTTTTTCAAAGGATGCCTACGGTGCTGACGAAGATATTGTCATCGACTTTTCCCTGAAAACCTCAAAATCATTCCAGGGTTTGTATATGTCCCTTGACGTGAAGAATCCCCGGCGCGAGTTTATTTCTTCGCTCAGGTACTGCCTTGAACCGGGCATTGTGCCGGAGGGCTTTTCCGCCAGCTACCGTATTACCATTTCCGGCGGCACGCTCCTGCCGGGAAATTATCCGCTGTATTTCTGGCTGGGGGACGAAATGTCCCTGTCCGGTCCGGCGATGAATTACTGCGTGCTGGATGAATATACCCCCGATCTGGTTATTACTGCGGAAGAGGGTGCCGCAGTGCCTGCTGCGCTGTTCCGGCTGCAGGGACGTCTGGAGAAAGTCTAGAAATGCTCTGGACCATTAAAGGAAAAATCGTTTTTATCCCGGTGGAGATAAAAAACCGTGAGTGGACGGCAAAAGTCCTTCTGGCAAATTATTTCCTTGCACGGGGCTACAGTGTCTTCCTCGGTATGCTCTGGAATATGGATGCATACACAAAGCAGGCGCAGGGATGCTGCTATGTTGCCAAGGGACTCTATAAATCATGCGGACCGTTTTTCAGGGATTTCCGCAAGCGCGGCAACTCTATCATTGCATGGGACGAAGAAGGTCTTATCTATGATTGCGACGAGCATTATGTGCCGCAGCAGCTGGACAGGGAAACAATGCAGCAGTGCCGGACTGTTGTGGCGTGGGGTGAACGGCAGAAAAAGACAATAGAAAATTTCCTGCAGGGCGGAGTGTCCGTCCTTGCCCTTGGAAATCCCCGCTTGGATTTGCTTGACCGTACCCTGGCAGGGAAAATCTATGCCGGAGAATCTGCTTATATACAGAAAAAATACGGCAGCGGCTACATTCTGGTGAATTCGAATTTTGTCCTTGTCCTGCGGAAGGACTATGATTATATTGGGTCAATCAATTCCCTGAACGGCGAGACTGAAACATCTACATCCACGGCACAGGCGTACATGCGTTTCCAGACGGCATTGTTCCCGCTTTTTCTGGCCGCCGTGCGCCGGCTTTCCGCAGAATTCCCGGACAAAAAGATAATTATACGCCCGCACCCGCAGGAACCTGCGGAGGAGTGGCAGCAGCTTGTTGCTTCGTGCCCCAATGTTTTTGTAGAAAAGCAGTTTTCTGTAAATCCGTGGCTGCTCCATGCCGCCTGTGTCCTGCATTCCGGATGCACAACGGGAATGGAGGCTGTTATCATGGGTAAACCGGCCCTGTCGTACCAGCCGCCGCTTGCCATGCCATACCCCGAAACCGTGCCGGATTCCATCAGCCTGATTGCCAGGGATGAAGATGCCCTGCTTTCCCTTGTGCGGCGGTGCATGCAGCTTTCTGGTGGCGGGGACGGCGAGCCTGCTGCAGACGATGCGCTGATGGAGAAAAAGCGGCTCATCGACTATTTTGTGTCCCGCGACAGTGCACGGTGCTGTTCCGAGCGAATTGCCGATGCTATTGACAGCTATGCGCTTTCCGGCAGCTGCACGTTCCGCGCCTCGCTTTCTTCCCGTATCCGCCGTGTGCTGTTCCGCAGACACCAGAAGGACTTCAATATGGAATTTACGCATGTGACTCCGGCTGAATGCCGCCGTGATGTGTTCCGGATGAAAAAAGCGCTCGGCTTGGACTACCGCTGCAAGTTCCTGTGCCTTGAAGACAATGAATTCCTGCTTCTTCATGAGGATTCAGGCAGAAGCAGGAAGATCGAGCGTGTTGAAAAACTGCTTGATAAAGCAAAGCGCATCTTGAAAAACTAAAGTTTTTCTGGGATCCTGAAGTAAGGAAAAATAATTATGTTCAGCCTTGAAGATTTTATTGCACGTTCCGTCACCCGGCGTCAGGAAAGCCTGTTTCTGAAGGATATCCAGGCGCATCGGGCTGAGCTTTCCGCTGCCATTAAGGGAAAGTCCCTGCTTGTCATCGGCGGAGCAGGAAGCATCGGCAGTTCCTTTATAAAAGCCTGCCTGCCGTATGAACCGGCAAGCCTTGTAGTCGTGGACATAAGTGAAAATGCCCTTGCGGAGCTTACCCGTGACCTGCGCAGCACAGAGGGACTGCCGGTTCCTGCCGATTACATTCCCTATCCGCTGAACTATGCTGACGGCGCCTTTCGGAAAATGTTCCTCGCCAGAGGCGGCTTTGACATTGTGGCGAATTTTTCTGCGCATAAGCATGTGCGCAGCGAAAAGGATATTTATTCCGTCGAGGCACTGATACAGAATAATCTGCTCCATGCCCGGCAATTGCTGGAGCTGCTTTCCGCCTGCCCCCCGGAAAAATTTTTCTGCGTTTCCACGGACAAGGCTGCAAACCCGGTCAACATTATGGGAGCCAGCAAGCGTATCATGGAAGACCTGATTTTTTCGTATTCGGAAAAGTTCCCGGTTACGACCGCACGCTTTGCAAATGTCGCCTTTTCAAACGGTTCGCTTCCGGCCGGCTTTCTGGAAAGAATCCGCAAGCTGCAGCCAATCAGCGCGCCGAGCGATGTGAAGCGCTATTTTGTTTCCCCGCAGGAAAGCGGGCAGATTTGCATGCTTGCCTGTATGCTCGGTAAAAACCGGGAGATTTATTTTCCCAAGCTTGACGAAGCGAGCATGATGACGTTCTCTGATATCGCGACGGAACTGCTGGAGGCGCAGGGCTATCATGTCCTGCAGTGCACATCCGATGCGGAGGCCGTGGAAAAGGCCGCCCAGCTCCGTGCAGGCGGCAGGGACTATCCCGTGCATTATTCCGGCAGCGATACGACTGGTGAAAAAGCCTTTGAGGAATTCTTCACCGAATCTGAACATGTTGACATGCAGCAGTTTGCATCGCTTGGTGTTATAAAAGATATTCCGCTGCCTGACAGTGCCCGGCTTTCGTCGCTTTTTTCCGGACTGGAGGCGGCGTTTGCCCGCACGGATACAAGCAAGGAAGATATCGTGTGCCAGCTTTCTTCGTACCTGCCGAATTTTGTGCATGAGGAA
>CADCQA010000280.1 GCA_902803415.1 uncultured Spirochaetaceae bacterium
CAAGTATTCCCATGCACATGGCTGGCGGGCGCTTGACAAAGCCACGTCGCCGCTATAATATGAGAACGCTTATCAAATTGCAGCAAAGGCAAGGAAGGGCATGAATCCGGGAATCCCCGCACAGACACAGCACACCGCAATGCATCCTCATCTTCATAAAAATCCGGGCAGGCATGCCCTGGTGGCCGTGCTCCTGCTGTGCACGTTCTGCATGATGCTGCTTGCAGAACCCCTGCATGCAGACCATCCGTGCACGGGGGAATCCTGCCCCGTTTGTGCCGTCATCCATGCAGTGCGGCAGGTGCTGGGCGGCATGGACGCTCCTGTGCCGCTCCACGCTGCTGCAACAGTTCCATTCTCCCTCATAAGCGCAGCTGCGGCCGTGCAGTCGCTGCTCACCGCCGCACTGACCCCTGTCAAGCAGAAAAAACGCCTGAACAACTGAAGCCTCTGCCGCCGGGTACCGCAGCTGCTGCGGCCCGGCATAATACCGCATTCAAATTAAACCCGTCCGGAATGCTGCCGTGCAGCGCAGCCTGCGCCGCTTTCCGGA
Source organism: uncultured Spirochaetaceae bacterium (assembly GCA_902803415.1). GTDB lineage: Bacteria > Spirochaetota > Spirochaetia > Treponematales > Treponemataceae > Treponema_D. Next base: position 554 of record CADCQA010000280.1, read on the forward strand.
CAAACGATTGCAGAGGAAAGTATGAAAAAAACACAGAAAAAGCCGGTGGTGCTCATCACCGGATACCTTGGCTCCGGCAAGACAACACTGCTGAACAATCTGCTCCGGCAGGAAACACGGCGCGTTGCCCTCATCGTGAATGACATGGGAAGCATCAACATTGATGCAGAGATTCTCAAAAAGGAAGGCGCAAACGTAGCAGAATGCCCGATGTACGAACTGCAGAACGGCTGCATCTGCTGCACGCTCCGCGATGAATTCATCAAGCAGCTGGAAAAAATTTCCAGCATCGATGCGGTGGAAGTTGTATTCGTAGAAGCATCCGGCATCAGCGATCCGGGTGCCGTCGCGGCAAGTTTCCTTGCCTACGAAGAAGACAACCCGGACACCAATGTTTACCTTACGTCCGTCGTCACCGTTGTTGATGCAGACAGAATCTACCGCGAATTCCTGGGCGACCTGAAGCAGCGCAAGGAAGGAAAGGCGCTGGACGAAAACAATCTGAATGCAGAAGAAATTTCAACGCTCATCGTTGACCAGATTGAATTCTGCAACTTCATCGTGCTGAACAAATGCGACCTGCTTTCCGAAACACAGCTTGCAGAAGTAGAAGCAGTGGTGCGCGATTTCCAGCCGCGCGCTCCCATCTTCCGCAGCGTAAACGGTTCCATTGCCATCAGCGACATCACAACGGCAGAACCCTTCAACTACGAGCAGATTGATTCGTCATCCGCAATCCAGAAGGCCATCAACAGCCTGAGCCAGAAGAAAGCAGGCTGCACCGACGAATACGGAATCACTTCTTTCGTGTTTGAAGAGCGGCGGCCGTTCAACCGCGAACGCTTTATGGAATTCCTGCACACGCAGTATCCCAAGAACCTGATCCGCGCAAAGGGCTACATCTGGTTTTCTGATGCGGAAGCCGACGTGCAGCTCTTCGAGCAGGCCGGGCGCAATTCGTCTGTCATGGAAGTGTCGTACTGGATTGACGCACTGGTGGAAGAGCAGAAGCAGGCCTTCCTTGAAGAAAATCCCGACGTAAAGGAAAACTGGGACGCGGAGTTCGGAGACCGCGAAAATCAGATTGTGTTTATCGGCAAAGGATATAATCAGGCGCAGATTCGGAGCGCCCTTGAACGCTGCCTTGATGACAAGGCAGTTGCATAATGGAGGAATCGTATATGAAGAAAATGAATAAGTTTTTTGCAGCAGCAGTCATGCTTGCTGTGGCAGTCAGCGCAACAGCAGCCGCAAAGCCCAAGGCAAGCACAGCAGACAGCAGCAAGCTGAAAATCGTTACCACTATTTTCCCGGAATATGACTGGACCAAACAGATTCTTGGCGACAAGGCAAAGGATGCAGACCTGACGCTGCTTCTGGACAATGGCGTGGACCTGCACAGCTACCAGCCGACCGTACAGGACATTGCAAAAATTTCAAATGCCGACATTTTCATCTATGTGGGAGGCGAAAGCGATGAATGGGTTGAAGACGTGCTGCGTTCCGCACAGAACAAGCACCTTGTTTCCGTCAACCTGCTTGAGGTTCTCGGCGACCGTGTAAAGGCAGAAGAAGTCGTAGAAGGCATGGAAGCAGAGCACCATCATGATGAAGAGGAACACCATCACCACCATGACGGCGAAGAGCATCACCATGACGATGATGATGAAGAGGAAGAAGAGATGGATGAGCATGTGTGGCTGAGCCTCCGCAATGCACAGTTTATCTGCAATGCAATCTGCGAAACGCTCTGCGCAAAGGACAGTGCAAATGCCGCTGCGTACCGTGCAAACTGCGCTGCGTACACAAAGAAGCTTGCCGACCTTGATGCTGCATACAGCACCATGACCGCCGCTGCAAAGCGCCGCACCGTGCTTTTTGGCGACCGCTTCCCGTTCCGTTACCTGACGGACGACTACGGCCTTACCTACTATGCAGCATTCACCGGATGCTCTGCAGAAAGCGAAGCCAGCTTCAAGACCATCGCCTTCCTTTCCCAGAAAATGGACGAGCTTGACCTGCAGCACGTCATGCAGATTGAAAGCGGCAAAGGCAAGATTGCCCGCACCATCATCCAGAACAGCAAAAACAAGAAGGCAAAAATCCTTACCATTGATTCCATGCAGTCAACGACCGCACGCGACATCAAGAAGGGCGCAACCTATCTTTCCATCATGCAGAAAAACCTGGAAGTGTTAAAGACCGCTCTCAACTAAAGGATGAAAAAATAACGGCAAAGGAGGCCGGCATAATGGCAGAAGCATTTGAAACTCTCAGGCAATATCTGAGCTATCCCTTTGTGCAGTACGCACTCATAACGGGAACGCTCATTGCTCTTTGCTCTTCCCTGCTTGGTGTTACGCTGGTACTCCGCCGTTTTTCGTACATCGGTGACGGGCTTTCGCATGTGGCGTTCGGAGCAATGTCGTTCGCGGCCGTACTCCGGCTTGCAGACGACATGTTCCTTGCGCTCCCCGCCACCATTGCCTGCGCAGTGCTCATACTGTGCGGCGGCGAACGGCGGAAAATCAAAGGCGATGCAGCCATCGCAATGCTTTCCGTCGGTTCGCTTGCCACAGGCTACCTGCTGATGAATGTATTTTCGCCGTCCACCAATTTGTCGGGCGACGTATGCAGCACTTTGTTCGGCTCAACATCCATCCTCACGCTGACGCGGGCAGAAGTTGCCGTAAGCATTGTGCTGAGCATCCTTGTGGTAGTAGTTTTTGTTCTCTTTTACAACCGCATCTTTGCGGTAACCTTTGATGAAACCTTTTCCAGGGCAACCGGCCTGCAGACCGGCGCATACAATTTCTTCCTTGCCGTCGTCATTGCGGTCATCATCGTTCTTGCAATGAATCTGGTCGGTTCACTGCTGATTTCGGCGCTCGTCATTTTTCCGGCGCTCTCTGCAATGCGCGTATGCCGCAGCTTTAAAAGCGTTACCATCTGTTCAGCATGCATGTCCGTGTTCTGCGCAGTGGGCGGCATGATCTTTTCAATCCTGAACGGCACGCCGGTCGGTTCCACAATCGTCGCGGCGGACATGGTGCTTTTTGTTGTGTGCGCAGCCCTTGCTGCGGTAAAGAGCAGGGCTGCCTGAATTCAGCGGCCTAGGCCCACAGCAGCCAGAGCACGATGGCGGCCACCGCCGTCGTGATGATAGTGAACGGCACGCCGATTTTTATCCAGCCGCCAAAGTTAATGGGGTGGCCTTCCTTCTTGATAATGCCCATGGAAACAATGTTTGCGCTGGCACCGAACGGCGTAAGGTTTCCGCCCAGGCAGCTTCCCACAAGCAGCGCGAACATGTACAGCTCCGGGTGCAGGTTCATTGCCTGCGCCATGGAACCGGCAACGGGCAGCATGGCAATGATGTAGGGCACGTTGTCCACAAAACCGCTGATAACGATGGAAACCAGCAGGATGATGAAGAAGCCTGCAAACTTTGAACCGCCCGTTACTCCGGCAAGGAAGGCGGCAAAATCATCAAGCAGCCCGGCTTCGCGGATGGCGCCGATAACAATGAAAATCCCAATCAGGAAAAATATGGTTTCCCAGTCCAGTCCCTGCACCAGTTCCCGTGTTTCCGCAGTGCTTTTTTTCTGGCACAGTTTGTACCACAGGACGCCGATGATGCCGAGCGCCAGCACGAAAAGCCCGCTCAGGAAAGACGGGGCAGAAGGAATGAAGGAAACTGCGGCGAGCCCGAAAATCATGCTCAGCAGCAAGATGAACGGAACCCATGATATGACGTCTGTTTTTTCCGCCGTTATGCGGTTCTTTCCGTTGCGCGCAAAGAAGCCGTAGAAGAAAAGGCAGCCCGCAAGCATTCCCGACTGAATGATGAAGAAAATGGACAGGTGTCCGTCATGAACAAAAAAGTCATTGAAGTTGTAGCCGGCATAGCTTGCAAATATCATGGACGGCGGATCGCCCACAAGCGTTGCAGTTCCTTCCAGGTTGCTCATCACGGCAAGCCCCATCATAAAGTACACCGGGCTGCATTTTATCTTGCGGCAGAGCGCAAGTGCAATCGGCGCCATTACAAGGACGGTCGCCACGTTTTCCACAAAAATAGAAATGATGCCTGTCATTGCAAGGATGGCAACCATTGCAATGCCGGTATTTCCGCAGCCGCCCACAATTGCATCTGCAATGCGCGCAGGAACTTTTGAATAGATGAAAAGTGCAGCAATCGCCATGCTGCCAAGGTAAATCATCAGCACGTTCCAGTTGATAATCTCAAGGAACGAATGCAGAATCGGATACAGCAGCGCCCCTGTAGAACCGGGAGCCACACCGGAAGGCAGCGCAAAAATTCCCCCGGTAACGGTCGCAAGCACCAGCACAAGGATTGCAGCTCCCGTCGTAAACCAGAGCTTCCTGTCCTGAAATGCAATCACGAGTGCGTACATAAGAACCGCCACTCCCAGCACAAGCCATTTCATAGATACCATATAGTTTCCTCTGGCAAATACCATAATATGTAATTATTCCGCTGTCAAGTAAAACCAAAACGTGCAGCAGAAAAACAAAAAAAGCGCGGAAGCAGAAAACCGCCCGGTGCCGGACGGTTTTCCACTGGGAGCGCTTTTGTTTCCCCTGTACAGAAATGGCTCAGACCTTGAACTGGTCAATCTGCCTGCCGATTTTGTCGATGGAATCCTTTACCTGGTCAGAGATATCGCTCAGTGCAGCGCCAGTGTCGTTGATTTTGCGCGCGCCCGTGCTCATCTCGTCCATGCTGTTCTTCATTGCTTCCGTTGCATCCTGCAGGCGCTGA
>CADCQA010000281.1 GCA_902803415.1 uncultured Spirochaetaceae bacterium
GACAGCAGCTGCTCCTTGTACTTGTTGATGTACTCAAGGTCTTCGCCGTCGAATTCCGCCATTTTTTCCTTCCAGTCAAGGTCGGCAAGGCGGACGCCGTCACGCTGGGCTTTTTCGCTGTATGCAATGCCGATGCCGCGGCCCGTGGTACCGATGGGGCGCTTGCGGGCAGCATCGCGTTCTTTGTCCATCCTGCGGTAACGCGGCAGGATGATATGTGCGCGGTCGGAAATAAAGACCCTGCCTTCCCAGTTGATGCCCTGATCCTTGAGCATCTGAAGCTCCTGCATAAGGGCTTCCGGGTCAATGACCATGCCTGCACCAAGGTAAACTTTCTTTTCCGGGTACAGGATTCCACTCGGTACCTGATGGAGCGCGAACTGCTTGCCGTCCACGACAATGGTGTGACCTGCGTTGGGACCGCCTGCATAGCGGACAACGTATTTTGCGTGTTCTGCAAGGTAGTCAACGATTTTTCCCTTACCTTCATCGCCCCACTGGGCACCGATAATTACGACTTTCATATCATCCTCCGTAGCGGCTTGGGCGCCGCGACAATCGGCATTCCCGGAAACACAAGCTTCCGGACAATCCTGATTTCTCTGCAATGCTGCACGCAGGGGATCCTGCAACGCAGCATTCCCCGGCGGCATGGCTGCGGCTTACTCAGCCCTGATTGACGTGTTCTTTACTGTTACGTCGTGTGCACCGCTTTCCTGCACCGTCACTGCGGACACAAGTGTAAGCTTTGCCTTCTGCTGCAGTTCTGCGATGGAAAGCGCGCCGCAGTTGCACATGGTGTGTACGACTTTGCTGATGGTGAGCGCAACACCGTCATGCAGGTGGCCTGCGTAGGGAACGTAGCTGTCTACGCCTTCCTCGAATGCCATGCCCTTGTTGCCGCCCAAATCGTAGCGCTGCCAGTTGCGGGCGCGGTTGGAGCCTTCGCCCCAGTATTCCTTGACATAGTTGCCGTTGATGATGAGCTTATTTGTGGGGCTTTCGTCAAAGCGGGCGAAGTAGCGGCCCAGCATGACGAAATCAGCGCCCATTGCAAGTGCGAGCGTAATGTGGTAGTCGTGCACGATGCCGCCGTCAGAGCAGACAGGCACGTAGATGCCGGTCTTTGCATAGTATTCGTCGCGCGCCCGCGCCACTTCAATGGTTGCGGTTGCCTGTCCGCGCCCGATGCCTTTCTGCTCGCGCGTAATGCAGATGGAGCCGCCGCCGATGCCGACTTTTACGAAGTCAGCGCCGTGCTCTGCAAGGAACATAAAACCTTCGCGGTCAACAACGTTTCCGGCGCCGACCTTTACGTCCTTGCCGAATTTTTCGTGGATGTCGTGCAGTGCGCGTGCCTGCCATTCGCTGTATCCTTCGGAAGAATCAAGGCAGAGCACGTCAACGCCCGCTTCCAGCAGCTTGGGAACGCGTTCCATGTAGTCGCGGGTATTTATGCCTGCGCCCACGATGTAGCGGTGCTTGGCATCATGCAGTTCGTTGGGATGCACGGCGGCGGAGTCAAAATCCTTGCGGAACACGAGGGAAACAAGGTTGCCGCTCTTGTCGATGACAGGCAGCTGGTTCACCTTGTGCTTCCAGATAAGGTCGTTTGCGTCGCTCAGGGAAATGCCGTCTTCCCCGGTAATCAAATCCTTGAAGGGTGTCATGTATTCGCTCACCTTGGAATGTGCCGGCACGTGGTCGATGCGGAAGTCGCGCTCGGTGATGATGCCTTCAAGCTTGCCGTGTGAGGAACCGTCGGCGGTTACGGCAATGGTGCTGTGGCCGGTCTTCTTGATGAGTTCCACGACTTCTTCAAGCGTCTGGTCGGGGCGGATGTTCGAATCGGAAGTGACAAAGCCTGCCTTGTAAGCCTTTACGCGGGCAACCATCGCAGCCTGGTCTTCTATGGTCTGGGAACCGTAGATGAAGCTGATGCCGCCTTCCTGTGCGAGCGCGATTGCCATTTTGTCGTCAGACACTGACTGCATGACGGCGCTCACCATGGGGATGTTCATGTACAGGGAGGATTCCTCCCCGGCTTTCTTGTTATACCGGACGAGCGGCGTCTTCAGGGAAACATTCGCCGGGATGCAGTCCGCAGAGGTATATCCCGGAATCAGGAGATACTCGCCAAAAGTGTGGGATGGTTCTTCATAAAAGTATGCCATTGTTGTCCTCGTCTGATATGAAAATTTGTGCCTCCATTATAGCGGAATGTGCTACATGTTTCAATGGACTTGGCCGGGGGCGGCATCCATCAGTGAACGGGCCTGTGCGCGGGAAAAATTCCAGGTACGCGGCGTAAGCGCTTTGCCTTCCAGCTTTTTGGAGAGCAGTTTTCCGTAGTTGAAGTCCTGCCGGGAATCCTGCGCGGCAAGGTAGCCGTAGCGGCTGAATGCGGGTGCTGCGTCGCAGGATGTATCGCGTGCCAGCTGTTCCAGGTCTGCGGCAGCCTGCAGGGGGCTTTCCGTTCCCTGCGCCAGGTGCGAAAGGTTGTACGAGGCAATCCAGTAGTCCGGCCGCGCAAACGAAATTGCAAGGTAGCACAGGCACACTACGGTAAAGCCGTAGCGGAAGAGCGGAAAGTCCCGGCGGAACACCTGCACAAGCTGCCCGGTCAGCAGCAGTACCAGTACGGCGAGCGTCCACAGCACCAGTACGCGCAGGAACGTGAGGGCGCCGTAATAGCTGATGTAGCGGAGCATCCGCAGGGCGGCGGACGCTGCCATCAGGTAGGTGCAGGCGCAGAACACGCCCAGCAGTACCCGGAGCGCAGCGCCGTCCTTTGCGTGCCGCAGTATTGCCTGTACCACGATGACGTTTATGGCGCTGACCGCCAGCAGCTGGAAAAAGCCTTCCCGTGCACAGGCCGCATGATGCACCGTGCTGCCTGCGTCCCCGGTGAACTGGCTGCAGGCAAAGCTTACGTAGACGGCGCAGAACAGCGTGAGTGCGGTAAACACCGAGGCGGAGGGCAGTTTTCTGCTTTCCTTTACGGCATAAGCAATGCTGCGTTTCCAGAGGAATCGTGTGCTGCAGTACGCGCAGAGGGCGCTTGCCGCAAAGAAAAGAATCGGTTTTACCGCTCCCGCATCCAGACGGTCTGCCAGCCATCCCAGCTGCGCTGCATAGCGCCCGTCCGCAGAACACAGCAGCGCAATGACAAGCGCAAGCAAAGGAGCCGATGCCGCCGCACCTGCAAGCGCGTAAAGCAGCTGGCGGTTCTTTGAGGATGATGCCCGGCCCCAGCAGAGCGTGTCGCGGGCCGCATCGTTCAGGCAGCAGGTGCTTTCCGCTGCGCAGCGGAGCATTGCCGTAAACCAGGTGCCGGGTGCCCAGCGGCTGTCGTCGCAGTAGTTGTGCAGCAGGGCGGTCAGCAGCACAAGGACTATGCCGCAGTTGTTGCATGCAATGATGCAGGCGTTGTCTGTAAGGCAGTCCGACACGCCCAGCAGCAGCATGACTGCCAGGCAGAACCAGGTGCCGCGCTTGGTGTGCGCAATGCCCGCCTGCCGCATCATGGTGAGGATGTATGCCGCCGCCGCAAGTACAAAGAGCGGCACTGCCACGGACGCAGTGTTATTATATAGAAGACATGTGCATGCCAGTCCGAATGCCAGCGACGGCGGTGCAAGTTTTTTGCAGACTGCGGCCCGTTCCGCCTTTGCTTCTTCGCTTTCCTTTGCGGACCACGAGCTTGTCATGTCCGGCGTGCTGTCCCAGAGTGTATGCGTCGCTTCCTGTTCGTTTTTTGTCGTTTCCATCATTCAGCCTCCTTCGGCTGGGCCGCCGGCTCCTCTGTTTCTGCGGGGGATTCCGCTGTGTATTCCAGAATATCACCCGGCTGGCAGTCGAGCGCCGCGCATATTTTGTCCAGCGTTTCCATGCGGATTGCCTTTGCCTTGCCGTTCTTCAGGATAGAAATGTTTGCGAGCGTGATGCCCACTTTTTCTGCAAGTTCCCCGACTTTCATCTTGCGGCGGGCAAGCATGACGTCCAGGTTCACGATAATTGCCATGTGTTCCTCCTAGATGGTCAGGTCGTTCTCGTTCTTGACGAGCCATGCATGGTGGATGAGCCGCGAAAGCGTTTCGCAGAGGGCAGTAAAGATAAGGCTGAGCAGCCCCATGCAGGTAAGGTAGATTGCCCGGATGACGATGAGCCTGCCCCTGGCTGCAAAGAAGATGAGCATGGCGAAAAAATCCGCCGCAAAGATTCCGCCGATAATCGCCATGATGCGGAAGGAGCGCCGGTTCTCCGGAGAAAACGAATTGTCCCTGCCGATCTGGTCTGCGATACCCCAGAACAGCACGAGTTCTGCATAGCAGCAGATGACGATGAGCACGTGGAAGGGAAGCGCGCTGTTTATGAGTTCCGCCACGTGCGTGCGGTATGTGTGTGCGTACAGTGAAAACGCCGTAAAGAATGCCGCCCCCATCAGTGCGAGCACGATGGCAATTGCCTTCAGCAGGATGCCGTATTTTTTCATTCCTGAACCTCCTTCCTGAAAGTATAGAGCACCACTTTGTGAAAGTCAATACAAATATATCGAAAAACGATAAATTTTAATCGTGGCAGAATATAGAGTGAGGAAAAGCTGCATAACGGCGCACGGCAGCCTGCATCTCCAGCCGCCGCTGCATTCCTCCCGGAGCTGCCCTCGTACCCCAGCCTCCGCGCTGTAAGGGGATGGAATGTCCGTCTGGCCTGTGCTATACTGGGCTGGTTCCGGGAGCTTTGCTTTTGGAATGCCCGCCCTGCGGCAGGGAGCGGGAGGAGGAACCTATGCGGATTGAACGCTGTGCGCCGTCAGAGATGAAGCGCATCCTGAAGGAAGGACTTGCCCGGAATGAAAAAGCCCCGCTTTTTGTGTTTCCGTCGAATGTGGCGCTTGACTCGTGGGTGGCATGGCTTGTCCGCCATCCGGAAGAATCGGGTGTGCAGGCGCTTGCGCTTGAATCTTTTACCGCCTGGGACCGCTTTAAGGGAAGCTTTCTTGATGCCCGGCTGCCCGGCAGGACGGCGATTCCCTCCCTGCTGCGAAAGCTTTTTGTGCGCGACCTTATCCACCGGAACAACACGCAGGGGCAGATTTTTGCAAAGATAATTCCGCGGGACGAGCAGGATTCTCCGCTTTCCTACGCATTCACGGATTGGCTTGCGAAAATACTGCCGTCGCTTGCCCTGTGGCACGAAAAATACACTGCTGCCGCTGGTACCGGCGCTGCAGCTCCCCGCGATGCCGAGGACGCCGATTACCTGCATCTCTATGAATCCTACAAGGCATTCCTTGACGACCATGCTTTTTTTGAGCCTGCATGGGAGCGGCCTTCCTTTACAGGCAATGACAGGGACGTTGTTATTTTTTACCCGGAGCTGCTGGAAGATTTTGCCGACTACGAAGTGATTTTTGCGCAGGCTCAGAACGTAATCGCCGTGCGGCTGCCGGAAGAAGATTTGCCTAAACCGCCCGTCTATAAATTCTCTGATTCACGCAAGGAACTGCGGCGGCTTATCCTGCACCTGCGTGAGCTGCATGAAAAAAAAGGCGTTCCGTGGACGGACATTGCGCTCAGTGTGCCGGACATTGAAACCTATGCCCCGTATATCCGCAGGGAATTCGCGGCCTACTGTGTGCCGTGCAGCCTGCGTGCCGGTGCCCCGCTCACGCAGAATTCAGCGGGACTGCTGTTCAGCCAGATGAGCTCCTGCTGCGCAGAAGATTTTTCCTATGACAGCGTGCGTGCACTGCTGCAGAACGAATACGTTCCCTGGAAGCCGGAGTACGTGGAGAAAAAAGAAACGCTTGTTCGGCGCGGGAACGAGTACCGCTGCCTGTGCTCCTACCAAGAAGGCGGCCGGCTGGTTGATTCCTGGGAGGAAAGCCTTTCTGCGGCTTCGGACTGGGATACGTTGTCCTTCTACCGGATGTTCCGGAAAGACGTGTCGGAAATCTGCCGGGCGCAGTCTTTTGCAGGCATCCGCACGGCGTGGATGATGTTCAGGGAGCGCTACCTTGATGCAGGGGCATTTACGGGCGGCGCAGACCGCATTCTGGGCCGCTGCATTGCGGAACTTGATGACCTTATAGAAATAGAAGAAACATATATCAAACCGCTGGGGCTGTCTGCCGGGCCGCTCTTCAGCTTCTTCCTTTCCGAGCTGGAAGGAAAAATCTACAAGCAGCAGGAAAGCGTGGACGGCGTGTCCGTGTTTCCGTACAAGCTTGCGGCGGCGGCGCAGTTCCCGTATCATTTTGTCATCGATGCTTCCCAGCGCAATCTGGACATCGAATACAAGCGCCTTTCTTTCCTGAATACGCAGAAGCGCCGGATGCTCCTTGCGGACGGTGGCACGGATGCGCTTGACAGCAATGTGTCCAAGGCGTTCATCGCGCTGTACGCAAAGGATGCGCCGGAAGGGGAAGTGCAGTTTTCCTTTGCGGAAAATTCGTTCCAGGGATTTGCCATTGCACACACGGCGCTGGCTGTACAGGTGCC
>CADCQA010000282.1 GCA_902803415.1 uncultured Spirochaetaceae bacterium
AAATTCTTCCGGGCGGCTGTCTGCCCATAGATTTTTATCTGCAGACTTGCTATGATAAAAAGTATGTTTAAACCGTTGGCAAAACTGTTGAAGGCGCTCAGTTCCAACAAGGATCCCGGCGCCATTGCATGCGCATTTGCATGCGGCATTCTTCTGGGCTTTATGCCAAAAGACAATGCCCTGTGGTATGTCCTCTTTGTCTTCATGTTCTTCATGCGGATTCAAAGGGGCGCTTTCATGCTTTCCGTGCTTGTCGGGGCAATCGCTGCACCGCTGCTTGACCCCTGCTTTGACATGGTGGGAACGTATATCCTTACGCTTCCGCAGGCACGGGACACGTATATCCGGCTGCTAGACATTCCCGGCGTCGCATTTACAAGGTTCAACAACACTATTGTTATGGGAAGCCTTGCATGCGGCATTGCGGCATACATTCCCCTGTACCTGCTGGCACGGGGCTTTGTGTTCCTCTGGAGGCGCTACATTGGTGCTGCCATGAGGAAGCTCAAATTCATCCAGATGATAAAGCAGATTCCGCTGGTGGAAAAACTGGCAGCGGCAGTATCGGGAGACTGAGGTATGGAAGGACAGAGCGAAGACGAAAATACAACGGTGGCGGGGACTGCAGCTTCCCTGCCGGCGGAACCTGAAACCGGGGCTGGCGCAGTGCAGCCGGTACAGGAATCTGCGCTGCAGGAGAACTCCGGGGAAGAAAAGCCGGAGCATGAAAATCCTGAAGACCTGCTCCGGAAATTCCCGCGCAAGAAGCTCCCGGGCATGCTGAAAAAATCATACACGGAACAGCGGCTTGCAAAAAAAATACTGAAGCCCATCGTTATTCCCGCTGACCGGGAACTGCTGAAGCAGCTCTTTGTGCAGGGGGCGGACGCAAAGAAGCCTGAGCGCTATGCCGTCCCGGAAGACCGGCTTTTCTCAAAAAAGGAACTCAAGAAGTACAAGCTGCTGGTCGGTGAAATAAAGAGCCGCAAGGGGCGCTTCCTTCTGCTGCCGTTTGCGGCGGTCATTGTGCTTGTGGCAGCCGTCGTCGCATTCATTTCGGCATTCAAGAATCCGATTGCAAAGAAGGCGATAATCATGGGCTGCGAGGCGGCGGCGGGGGCAAAGACCGACGTCGGTTCCGTGAACCTGAGCATCCTTGGCGGAACGCTGACCGTCCGCAATATTGCGGTGGGAAACAAAAACAGCGTGATGAAAAACCTTGCCGAGGCCGAAAAGATAGAGCTGAGCTTTAACCTTGCACAGGCCCTGCGCGGTAAACTTGATGTCCGCAATCTGGAGCTTTCCGGGCTTGCCCTGAACACCGACCGCACGGAAAGCTGCGAGCTTCCGGCAAAGCCGGAGAAAGAAAAGAAAGCGGACGAAGAAAAGGCTTCGCTGCAGGACAGCGAATTCATGCTGAGCGTCCAGAGCAAGAGCAACCAGGCGCTGGCAGACCTGAAGCTGATGGCCACCGATATGCTCGGCGGCGGTGACGTGGAAACAATTGTTTCCAACATCCGCTCGCAGCTCAAGTCCCCCGCTGCGGCACAGGCGGCCGTGGATGATGTGCAGGGACTCATCACAAAGTGGCAGGGTAAGCCGGAAGAAATAAAGGCGCAGGTCGATGATTTTTCCAGCAGCGTCAAGAAGCTGCAGACCATCGATCTGACCAAGATTTCCGATCCGCAGGTGCTGCAGGATACCATTACAAAAATCAAGGAAGCGCTTGCAAAGAGCGAAAGCATAAAGCAGTCGGCGGAATCCCTGACTGCAGAAGTTACGGGCGACGGTCTTGCCGTCAAGAACCTGACGCTTTCCGTGACGGATGCCGTTACTGCGGACAAAGACCTGATGCAGGCCAAGCTGACCGGCGTGGTCAACGTCGTAAAGAACGCAAATCTGCTCTTCAATGATGCGCTTGATACGGTGGGTTACGACATGCTCGGCAAGTACTATCCGTATATCAAGCAGGTGACCGACTATGCCGCCCGGCTGAAAACTGAGTCTGCAAAGCTTTCACAGCTTTCATCCTCAAAGCCGGAAAAGAAGGAAAGTCCTTCCCGCGAGCGCATGAAGGGTACAACCTACTGGTATACGACGCAGAATCCTACAGTGCTGGTCGAAAGAATGTTCGTGTCCGGAAATCTTGCCGGGCGGAACTTTGAGGCACTGGCAACGGAAGTGACAAATGACCAGAATGCCCGCGGAAAAACGACTTCCCTTTCCGGCACGCTGCTGGATAACGGCGTGCAGCATGCGGTGAAGGCTGTTCTGGATATCCGTGCTGCCAGCACCGCCCCCCTGATTACGGCGGACTACGACGGCAGCGGTTTCAGCCTTGCTGTTGACGG
>CADCQA010000283.1 GCA_902803415.1 uncultured Spirochaetaceae bacterium
ATACTGCAGCACCAACGGCTGCAAGGGATTTTCCGGCACGCCTACAGAATTACAATAATGATGCCAGCAACAATGCATGCTGCTCCCAGCACTTTTCTTCGGGTAATCGCTTCCCCAAAGAAGATTTTGCCGGTAAGAAACGAAAGCAGCAATGGAAGTGATTCAGAAACAGGACTGACCACGGTCATTGGAATAAACATTCACAAACAGGTCTTATTACAAGAACAAAAATACTCACTAGACTGATTATTTAAAGCAGATTCATCTTCAGCGGTTTCATATACAAGATTTATTCCCAGTTGCCCACCATTTCCCAGTGCAGATTCTGTAAAGCAAACGTCTTCCTGCCTGCCCCTGATACAGATTTCACGTATCCCAGCAAGAAGAAAAAATCCCAGCTGAAAGTAAACGATCCGTTTAGTATACAAAAATGAGCTTGCTGCTATATTGTGGGGATATTTCATAATAAGCAAGCCCTTGCAGCCTGGATCCTCACTTGTAAAATTTCCCTCTAAAACGGCTTCTATATCTGTATCAAGTATGGCAGAAAGCCTTGTCAAAAGAGAAATATCAGGAGTCCCAATTCCCCGCTCCCATCTGGATACGGCCTTGTCAGTAACATTGAGCTTTTGAGCCAGCTCATTCTGCGTCATCCCGGCCTGCTTTCTGAGGAATGCAATTGTATTCCCTACTTTTAACGGGTTCATAAACGATTTGCAAAAAAATCCTTCAAAGCATCAGCAACAGCACAAATATCCCCATCCGGCATTCCGTACCACAGGGGAAGCCGGACCAGACGGTCACTCTCTTGTGTGGTGTATACGTCATTTCCGGCAAAGCGGCCAAATTTCTGTCCTGCAGGTGATGAATGAAGCGGAATATAATGGAACACACAGCCAATTCCGCGTTCCTTCATAAATGCAATGAATGCCGTGCGCTCCTCCAAGTTCCTGCACTTTATGTAGAACATGTGCGCATTGTGGACGCATTCCGCAGGAACGGCCGGCACACCTATCCTGCCGGAAGCCGCAAGCGGCTTGAACGCCTCATAATAGCGCTGCCACACAGAAAGGCGTGCTTCATTTATTTTATCAGCCTGCTCAAGCTGTGCCCAGAGATAGGCTGCATTCAACTCACTGGGAAGATAGCTCGACCCATAATCCACCCACGTGTATTTGTCTATCTGCCCGCGCCAGAACTTAGAACGGTTTGTGCCTTTTTCGCGGATAATCTCGGCCTTTTCAATATCTTCGTTAGTTGTGTTGATAACAACAGCCCCGCCCTCGCCCATGCTGTAATTTTTTGTTTCATGGAAAGAATAGCAGCCGTAATCACCGATTGTACCGAGCGCCTTTCCTTTATAATATGCCATTACGCCCTGTGCGGCATCCTCTACAACTTTCAGATTATGACGACGGGCAATATCCATGATGGTATCCATCTCGCAGGCAACACCAGCATAATGCACCACACAAATAACCTTAGTTCTGGGAGTAATTGCTTTTTCAATGAGCGTTTCATCGATATTCATCGTATCCGGGCGCACATCAACAAACACGATACCAGCTCCCCGCTGGACAAATGCATCCGCAGTGGAGCAGAACGTATAGCTTGGCATGATAACTTCATCACCCGGCCTGATATCGCAGAGCAAAGCAGCCATTTCCAGCGCAGAAGTACCGCTTGTGGTAAGCAGCACTTTCTTTGCACCAAAACGCTGCTCCATCCATTCGGAGCATTTCTTTGTGAATTCGCCGTCGCCGCAGATTTTATGGTTCGCAATTGCCTGCGCCATATAAGTCTCTTCCTTACCGACATGCGGAGGAACATTAAAAGAAATCATACCTTCACCCCCAAAACAGGCAACTGAAGCAATTCCACAAGCCTATACGAATCAGTGTATCACAGTTAAGAATCGTTGGTCAACCAAGCAACAAGGACTCAGCAGGAAACAGCAACTAAGATTCCGCAGCCTTGACGCAATGCAGTGTTGCTTCTATAATTATCTTATATATGGAATATTTATTTGGGGAAACACTTTCTTTCCTGCAAGAAAGCGGCCGGCATTTCCGCAGGGCAATGGTATTTACTGCTCTGCTTTCCATGGGCTTCTTGTGCATAGCAGAGGAAAAAGGAAGCGGAACCGCAAAAAAAGGGAAAAATTTATCCGCACAAACGTATCTTGACCTTGCCCTGACGGAAAAAATTGATGCGGGTACGCGGGCAGAAACGAACATACTCATTGCAGAACCGGATGCAGCGGATGCGGACGGCATGACAGCGCTGATGAAGGCAGCCAAGGAAGGCAACAACTGGGAAATACAGAGTCTTGTGCAGAGTGGTGCCGACCTGCAGAAGCGGGACAAGGAAGGCTGGTCTGCACTCATGTATGCCGTGCGCTACCAGCAGGACAGCAGCATCGTACGCCAGCTCATCGCCGCAGGTGCCCATACACGAGTCCGGAACAAATATAACTCCACACCCCTGATGATTGCCGCATACTATTCGCAGAATCCCGACATTCTCGGCATACTGCTTGAAAACCGCTCAAGCTCCGAAGAAGAAGTGTTCAATGCATTCATCCTGTCACTGACAAGACAGACAGGGACAGAACACGCAAAACTTGCAAAAATCCGGCAGTTCCTGGCAAAAGGGGTTCCCGTGAACCGCCTGTGGCAGGGCATGACACCGCTTATGTATGCATGCCGCTACGCAGCATCAACGCAGCCCATTGAGGAGCTGCTCAAGAACGGGGCGGACGTTTCCCCGCGCGACAAGGACGGCAGAACAGCGTTTGACTACGCCATGGAAAACCGGGAACTTGCCCGTGACAACACATTCTGGCGGCTGAACGCTGCAAAGTAGCTGAGACAGGGGGATACGCATGAGAATAACCGGAGGAAAACTGAAGGGGCGCCTCACCGACACACCGAACGGCAGGATGGCAATCCGCCCCGCCATGGACCGGATGCGGGAATCAATATTTGACATTATCGGCTCGGATTTGCCGGGAAAATCATTCCTTGACCTCTTCTCCGGCTCCGGTACTATCGCCATAGAAGCGGCTTCCCACGGGGCAACGGACATAAGCCTTTGCGAAATGGACAAGGCAAAAGCCCGCACGGTGCTCGGAAATGTTGCCATGACGGAAG
This sequence comes from uncultured Spirochaetaceae bacterium, assembly GCA_902803415.1. Lineage (GTDB taxonomy): Bacteria > Spirochaetota > Spirochaetia > Treponematales > Treponemataceae > Treponema_D. Next base: position 3,153 of record CADCQA010000283.1, read on the forward strand.
AAATCGGAGTTCGCATTGACTGTCATTTCATGGCTGTTGAACTCTTCCTGAAGCGCTGCAAGAAGCAGTTCGATTACATCTTCCTGGATCCGCCCTTTCCCTATAAATTCCGGCAAGAACTCGTGGAGACTATCGGCAGGAGGGAACTGCTGACCGAAAACGGAAAAGTCCTGATTCACCACCCCCAGGAAGACCCGCTCCCGGAGGAACTCTGCGGGCTTATCTGTTTTGACCGGCGGATATACGGGCGTTCCATAGTTGATTTCTTTAAAAGAATGCCAAAAACAGCAGAAAAAACTTGACAAATCAAACCAAGCTGTTAAAATTAAGAGTATATGAAGTCATGTATTTTTTAAGGATTATTTGATGAATGAAGATTTAAAAAAGCAGATTGACACCAAGCAGGGGAAAGACGGTTTCATAAAAGTGACCGACCAGCCGGTCGGTAATTTGTCTGACCAGCAGAAAGTTTTTTTGAATCGGAAAGCAAACGCCCTGTTCAACGAGGGCAAAATCGACATGGCAGAACGAATATTCATTACAACCGGTTATTCGGACGGGCTTACCAGAGTGGGAGATGCCTATGCCGCAAAGAACGAGTTCCTGAAGGCATTGAAACTGTACCTTCTGGCACATAACAAACGGAAATCCGATCCGCTGATTGAAAAAGTATCGGGGGTCGTATCAGCAATGTTAAAATAGCGGGGTAAAAAAGTGAAGGAAGACACAAAACACTTCAAACGGCAGCCTGAAGACGGGCTTGAGGACAGCCAGCCGGGCATTAATCTGCCGGAACCAAAACCAGAAGAATCTGATACCAACGAAATCAGCGAGCTGTCAAAAAAAGGGTATTCACTGCTCAAAGAAAACAAGATGGATGCTGCAATCGATGCATTCAAGAAAATCCTTGCCCTTGAAGACAACAATAATTATGCGCTCGTGGGGCTCGGCGACAGTGAACGCAAACGCGGGCATTTCAGAGATGCCATCGAATACTATTCACGCTGCCTTTCATTTCATCCCGGGAACAATTACGCCCTTTTCGGCCTGGCAGACTGCTACAAGGCACTGAACCAGTACCACAAGGCCATCGAAATCTGGGAGCAGTATCTGGTACACGACGACCGCAACATCACGGTGCTTACCCGCGTGGCAGATGCATACCGAAAAATCCGCGACTTCAAGAAATCAAAGCAGCTCTATCTGAAAGTACTTGAGATGGAGGAAAACAACGCCTATGCGCTCATCGGCCTGGGGCACCTGCACTACGATTTCAAGGAATACAAGGATGCACTCTACTACTGGACACGGATGCTGGACGTAAATCCGTCCAACGTGGATATCCGTGTGCTCACTTCCATCGGAAACTGCCACCGGAAGCTCAAGACATTTGAGCGCGGCCTGCCCTATTTTGAGCGCGCACTTGAGATGGATCCGAAGAATTTCTATGCGCTTTTCGGCATGGCAGACTGCTACCGCGGCATTAACCAGCAGTTCCGCTCCGTGGAGTACTGGAACCGGATACTCCAGATGGATCCGGACAACAAGGTTATCCTGACGCGCGCCGGTGATGCCTACCGCAATACCGGCGACTACAAGACTGCAACGGAATACTACAACCGTGCGATGGACATTGACTTTGACATCTACGCAGCTCTTGGCCTTGCGCTCATCTGCAAAGGAGAAGGAAAATACGAAGAGGCTGCGGAACGGCTGGCACGGCTTATCAGGGACGACCAGAAGAATTTCCGCCTGTACATTGACCTTGCAGACTGCTACCTTAAGCTGAATCAGCGCCAGCAGGCGATAGAAACCCTGCAGTCATTCACACGGCAGGGCGGCCACAGCCAGGCAATAAGCGAGATGCTGGACAAGCTCCAGAACAACAAGCCGCTCTTCTGATGCAGGGGAAAATTGCGCTGGCAGGACTGGAACCTGCCGAAATATGCACAGCACTCCAGCTTACTCAGGCATTCCGCGGAAAACAAATCTTCCAGTGGATCAGCAAGGGGGTGCTGAGTTTTGACGAGATGACGAACCTCAGCAAGGAAACCCGTGCCCTGCTTGAAGAAAAGGCATGCCTTCGTTCATCTTCCGTAAGCCAGGTGCTGCGCGATCCCGACGGCACAATAAAGCTGCAGATTACACTTTCCGACGGCTGCGCTATTGAAACCGTGCTGCTCACCGACCGGGAAGGCAGAAAAACAGCATGCGTCAGCTGCCAGGCCGGCTGTGCCATGGGCTGCCTGTTCTGTCAGACCGGACAGCTGGGCTTCCGCAGGAACCTGACGGCAGGGGAAATCGTCGAAGAATTCCTCTTTCTGGAGAAAGAGGCGGGAACACTGGACAATATTGTTTTTATGGGGATGGGGGAACCCATGCTCAACCTGCCGGAAATCAGGAAGGCAGTACAAATCCTGACGAACAAGGACGGTCGCGGCCTGAGCGCCCGCCGCATTACACTCAGCACAAGCGGCATCATCCCCGGCATTTACGAGCTTGCAGACAAGGGGCCGCAGATGCGGCTTGCCGTCTCACTCACGACAGCAGACGAAGCCCTGCGCGAGCACCTTATGCCGGTAACAAAGGGCAATCCCCTGCCAGCTCTCAAGGAAGCAATCAGATATTATATAGAAAAGACCGGCAAGCGTGTTACGCTGGAAGCGGCGCTCCTTGCCGGAGAAAACACCGGGCGGGAAAGCGCAGAACGGCTTGCAGCATTCGCAGCCGGCATGGATGTGTATATAAACTTAATTCCCTGGAATCCCGTGCCGGGACTCCCCTTCAAAAGCCCCTCACCGGACGAAACAGCAGGTTTTGCATCCCTGCTGGAACAGAAAGGACTGAATGTCAGCCTGCGGACACGGCGTGGAACAAAAATCGGCGGGGCATGCGGGCAGCTGGGGAAAACAAGCGTTGAAAATTCTTCAATTTAAGATATTCTTTATATCTTCAATACCTCCAAAAGCTTCTTGTCATACAAAGAATTACTCAAAAAAGCTTGCATAATTTTGCTGCTCTTATTATAATGGGTGAAGGTTGTTTTTCGGGACCCAAGGAAATTCTGATACCACCGCTCATTTTAATGCTATATCAAGGAGTCAGCTGATGCAAAAGAAAATCTATGTCACAGGAATGGACGATGACGCAATTGCGGCAAAAGTCGATGCTGCCGTGAAAGCTGTCGCAGGAGTCTCAAGCGTGACAGCGACACCTGCCAAATGTCAGGTTTTCGTCGAATTCGATGACGGTGCAGCAGGCGCAGCAGATGCCATCACTGCAGCAATAAATTCCACTGGTGTCACCGTTTTGGGCTGACAGGTACATCCGCAGCATGAAAATTACTGTCCTTGACGGAAACGCACTGAATCCCGGCGATTTGTCCTGGAAGATTCTGGAAGAAATCGGAGAAGTTTCTGTTTATCCGCGTACAGCACCAGAAGACGTCATTGCCCGCATAGGCGACAGCGATGTCGTCCTACTCAATAAGATTTCCATCACCGAGGAAGTTCTTTCAGCCTGCCCCAAACTCCGTTACATCGGTGTACAGGCAACAGGCTACAATGTCATAGATATCGAGGCCTGCCGCCGCCATCACGTAACGGTGACGAATGTCCCCTCCTACAGCACAGCGGGGGTTGCTCAGCTGGTGTTCTCCTTCATCTGTGAGTTCGCCTGCCACGTGCAGCTTCACACAGACAGCGTCATGGCGGGCGACTGGGCGCGCTCACCTGATTTCTGCTACTGGAAGGTGCCCCTGCAGGAGCTCGAAGGGAAAACTCTGGGAATATTCGGGTACGGCCACATCGGCTCCCGGGTGGCAAAGATTGCAGAAGCATTCGGAATGCAGGTTATCGCCTGTACACGGACTCCCAAGGCAGAAATTGCACATCCGGTAGATTTTGAAACCCTTCTTAAAACATCCGACTTTATTTCGCTCCATGCACCGCTTACGGCACAGACAAAGGGTATCATCAGCGGCGGAGCGCTTGCACAGATGAAAAAGACAGCATATCTCATCAATACGGCACGGGGTGCCCTGGTAGATGAGGCGGCTGTCAGGAAAGCGCTGGACAGCGGTACCATCGCAGGATATGCCTGTGACGTTGTGGGCGAAGAACCCATGCTGCCGTCCAATCCCCTGCTGGGCGCACCAAACTGCCTCATCACGCCGCACATCGCCTGGGCAGCAACAGAGACGCGGAGCCGCCTGCTGGGAGTCGTGGTTGATAATTTACGGGCATTCTGCAACGGAACACCTCAGAACGTTGTCTCCTAGTACTTGCTTTTTTTATCAATACTGCATATACTTTATCTTGAATAAAGAACCAGAGAGGTAAGACCATGGGAATGACCATTGCGCAAAAGATTTTTGCATCACATCTTGTTGACAAGCCCTTTCAGGGGACAAACATATTGAAGCTTGACCGCGTATTCTGCCACGAAATCACCACCCCGATAGCGATAAACGACCTTATGGAGCGCGGCAAAGACCGTGTCTTTGACAGTACCAAAATTAAGGCGGTCATCGATCATGTGACGCCGGCAAAAGATTCAAAGTGCGCCATGCAGGAAAAAATCCTGCGTGACTGGGCGCACCGCAACAATATCAAGGACTTTTTTGACATCGGCGCAAACGGTGTCTGCCATGCGATTTTCCCGGAGAAAGGCTTTGTGCGCCCCGGTTACACAGTCATCATGGGAGACAGCCATACCTGTACGCACGGTGCGTTTGGCGCATTCGCGGCAGGCGTCGGTACTACCGACCTTGAAGTCGGCATACTGAAGGGTGTCTGCTCATTCCGTGAGCCAAAGGCAATCAAATTTGTGCTGAACGGGACGCTGAAAGAAGGTGTCTATGCAAAGGATGTCATTCTCCACATTATCGGACAGATTGGTGTAAACGGCGCAACAAACTGCGTAGCAGAATTCACCGGCCCGGTCGTGGACAATTTTGGTATGGAAGAGCGCATGACGCTCTGCAACATGGCAGTTGAGGCGGGTGCAACAAGCGGCATCTGCTTCCCGGACATGAAAACCGTGGACTACCTGTGGGAATTCATCAAGGACGAGTACAAAACAAAGGAAGACGCTCTCAAGGACTACAGCAAATGGGTGGATGATCCTGATGCAACTTATGAAAAAGTCTACACCTATGACTTGTCAAATCTCGTTCCTGTATGTACAATAAATTATAAGCCTGACCAGATAAAAAAGGTAGCGGATATGGCCGGTACCCGTGTCGATCAGGTCTATATAGGGAGCTGCACGAACGGTCGCATTTCAGACCTGCGCATCGCGGCGGCAGTTCTGAAGGGGCATCATATCGCTGACGGAGTACGCGGCATAGTATCCCCGGCAACGCCGAAGGTGTACAAGACAGCTCTTGAAGAAGGCTTGATTGACATTTTCATGGATGCCGGTTTCTGTGTGACGAACCCCACCTGCGGTGCATGCCTTGGCATGAGCAATGGTGTCCTTGCGGAAGGAGAAGTCTGTGCGTCCACGACGAACAGGAATTTCAACGGACGCATGGGCAAGGGAGGCATGGTTCATCTGATGAGCCCTGCAACTGCAGCAGCAACAGCTATTGCAGGCACAATCACGAATTCAGCCTTTTTCAAGGGCTGAACACAACATGAGAGGAAAGTATGAAACAGTTTGGTGGAGAAGTCCTTTTTCTTGACCGCTCAGATATCAATACTGACGAGATTATCCCTGCAAAGTACTTGACAGAGAACACGAAACAGGCGCTGAAACCCTACCTTCTGGAAGACCTGAAGCTTGACGGCTTCAACCCCAAGGTGGATATTTCCGGGAAAAAGGTCATCATCACACGGGAGAATTTCGGCTGCGGTTCCAGCCGTGAGCACGCACCGTGGGCACTTGAAGTGAACGGTATTTATTGTGTCATTGCGGTTAATTTTGCGCGTATCTTCCGCCAGAATATGTACAACTGCGGATTGCTTGCACTTGACATGCCCAAGCGCGACATCGATGATATGTTCCATACATTCGCAAGCAAAGACACCGAATGCAAGATTGAGCAGAAAGAGGACGGCACATGGAAAGTGAAGCTCATCGCAGGTTCCCTGTCCAAGAGTTACCCCTTTAAGCTGGAAGGTTTTGAAAAGGCCCTCGTGGAAAATGAGGGCTGGATCGGCTACGCTGACAAAAAATACTAATCCAAAAGATAGCAGGAAAGTTCCCGGCGGGAGCTTTCCTGCTCATTTGCTCATCCAATCTGCCCGCAGATACAATAGCCCCCTGCGCATTGTTCAATAAGTTGTTCTGACACCAGTTTTTCTGCCGCTTTTTCAAGACGGGCCATATCCACGTGTTCTGCCACGGAAATCTGATAGAGCGTGGCACTCCCCTGCTGCGACAGCTGCCGGATAATTGCCCCGCGCGCCTGCCGCAATGAGCCTTCAAAGCGGGACTGCACCGCATAGCTCCGGCTGCGCCGGGACGGGTTTACCATCCGCTTCTTCAAGTCCGCACCATAATCCATGAGCGCATAATACCATTCCCGAGGATTGTGCACATCAAGCGTCTGTTCGACCAGCGGTATCAGCACGGTGTCAGGGATTTTACTGTCCGGAGAGATAAATGCATCTTCATAAAAACAGTGGATGAAAACTGAACGGATATTTGTTTCAATAAAGACTTCAGGAAGCCCGAACGCAAAGGCAGCAACAGCTCCCGCGGTGTACGGACCGATTCCCGGCAGGGATTCCAGCTGCTTCCGCGTACGGGGGAACATGCCGCCGTGCTCCGCGCATACCGCCGCACAGGCTTTCTGCAAAAAAACGGCACGGCGGTTATACCCAAGCCCGTTCCATGCAGCAAGCACGTCGGCACGAGGAGCCTGCGCAAGGCTCCATACATCGGGGAACCGCGCCATCCACGCATCGTATTTGGGAATAACGCGGGAAGTCTGCGTCTGCTGCAGCATCATTTCCGATACAAGCACCGCATAGGGATCGCGCGTATGGCGCCACGCAAAATCACGCCCGTGTCCGCTGTAGAAGTCATAAATCCTGCAGCGGAAGGAATCTATCTGTGCAGCGTCAAGGACAAGCGCATTCACACGCGTTCCACCAGGGAACGGTTCTCCAGCTCCGCAAGGATTTTCTCGACAATCTTTTCAGGAACATTCACGCTCGTATCGATGACGATGTCTGCTGTATCCTGGTAAGCATTATTGTCTATGCCGTAAAGCTTCTGGTAACGCCTGGTATCCTCGCTGTCACGCATAGCCGTAAAGCGTTTTATTTCCTCAAGATCTCCGCCTTCCCTGTTCAGAATGCGCTTTGCACGGAGCTCATCGCTGGCAAGCAGGTATACTTTTGCATCTGCTTCCTTGAGCATCCAGATGGCAAGACGGCTGCCCAGTACGCAGCTTTCCTGCCGGGCCAGCTCAACCTGATGCATGTCAACATATTTGTCATAACTGTCGTCGGTCTTTGCATTCTCAATCACCTGCGCAAGCGTCAGGCCTTTTTCCGCAGCCAGCTGCCGGAAGGTGTAGTTTATAAGCGTAATGCCAAGCGTCTTTGCCAGCAGCGTGCTCACCGTCGTGTTGCCGCAGCCGCTTTTTCCGCTGATTGCTATGCGGAGTTCCTTTCCCGCCGGAATTCTATACTCTGCCATCTGTTTCCTCCTCATTCCTTTGCTAAAAACACGCATTGATGCGCCAGACATCAAACGGCACATTCACCGTCTTCCAGTATAGCACAGTTTCCGCCTTCCGTGGAAAAAAGAAAGCAGCTTTTACAAAAAGCGGCTTATTAAATCAGTTCGGAAACGTAGTTTCCGAACTGGTCTATTCCACATTCTTGCTCTGCTCGCGTATGTTCTCCAGGGCATCCTTGGCAGAAATAACAGCGGCACCCACTTCCTTGAACTGGTTCTTGCTGCCGATAGTATTGATTTCCCGGTTCGCCTCCTGACAGATGAAGTCCAGACGCTTACCCGGCACGGGATTACTGTCAAGTTCCTTGCGCATTGCCTCCAGATGGCTGTGCAGGCGGATGATTTCCTCATTGATAGTGTATTTGACAAGCATAGCCGCCGTTTCCTGCATGATGCGGTTCTCATCAGCATGATCGCCCAGCAGCTCCCGGAACTTCTGCGTCAGATTTTCCCGGAAACGCTGTTCCATGGAAGGCTGCCACTGCTTGAAGAATGCAGCACACTCGTCCAGCGTGCCAAGCTTGGCCAGCAGATCGCGCTTGAGGTTCTCGCCTTCACGCGCACGATCCTGCAGGAACAGGGAAAATACCTCCGAAAAAACCGGCTCAATTTTCTTCCAATAGGCTTCCGCATCGTATTCGCGGGAAATGTTCAGCACCCCCTCCTGTGCAATGATAAGCCCAAGGGGGATGTCCTCGCTGGATTTGCCGAGCGCACGTGCAATTTCTGCAATGGCATCACGGTACATCACGGCAGCCTGCGGGTCAGCAGAAACAGTCGGCGGAGTCCCGCTGTCACGCACCCGGATTGTCAGGTCAACTTTGCCGCGCACAATCTTTTCTGCAACCATCCGGCGGATACGCTGTTCAAGCGGATTCAGGTACGGAGGCAGGCTTATAGTCAGGTCAAGAAAGCGGGAATTCACCGAACGGATTTCCACGCTGATTTGGGTATTGTCCACGACGGCTTCCTTAAAGCCGTATCCAGTCATAGAATTCATGGGCCAAGTATAGCACAAGCACGGTCTAAGGGCAAGTTTCCGCAGAAAGAAGCCTCAGGGATTCTCGGTCCTGCGTTCTGAAAACAGGCTTGCCATAATGAAGCGGCAGGCTTCCTCCTGCTGGGAACGGGCAGGAAGCAGGGGCTTTCCGTCGCCGTGCTGCACACCGTAATCACCAAACTGTGCATGATTGCCGCCGGCTATCACGTGCTGCATGGTTCCGGCGGGTGCATGACACATCCCCTTTGCAAAATTTTCCATATTCAGCACTGTATCCTCAGAGCCATACAGCACCACCAGCTTCATATCGGCATCCAGCGCCGCTGCAGGATAGGCAGCACACAGCACAAGTCCCTTGAACTGCGGGGCATGCCGGGCAGCATACGAGGCAGCCATGGCTCCTCCCAGGGAATGCCCCCCGATGTACCAGTCGGAGCAGGAATGCAGGGCGCGTACCCGAGCAGCCCTGCTGCGCCCCAAAAGTGCAAGGCGGGCGGGCATCTTCACCAGGCAAACATCCAGGCCCTGTGCCGCAAGCAGATGCAGGAAGGGCGCATACGCGGTCTCCTCAACCTTTGCGCCGGGATAGAAAATGAGGGCAGCGCCTGATGCCGGACCGTCAAAGAACCAGCCGTAAGAAGTCCGTTCCACAATGACGGCGCTGTCAGACTGGAGCGCTGCACGCGCCTCGTCCGTGGCATGGTAATAGTCCTGTACCCAGCAGAAGCCGGCAATGATTGCGGCGCAGAGCAGCACGGCGGCAATGCCGGGCACATGCCGTACTGTCACTGCTGCTCCTGCTGCAGGCGCTCCAGCACCTGCACGCCAACTTTCCAGTTGTCTCCGGCACCCATCGTAACAAAGAGGTACCCGTCAGGATATTGAGCGCCGCTCGGCTCGGAAAGCATGCGGCAGGCACAGTCCGCCGCCTCTCCGAATTCCCCGGCATAGGTAACATGCGCATGGTATTTCCGGGCATGGTCTGCAAGGATTTCTCCGGTCACCGCAGCAGCAGAAGCATCCTCGCGCGCACTGCCGTAAATTTTGTTCACAAGCACCTCATCCGCACTGCCAAAACAGGAGGCGAATTCTTCCAGAAGTGCCTGCGTGCGCGTATACGTATGGCTCATAAAATCCACGATGATTTTGTGCCCGCGGTAGAAATCCCGGTACCCCTTCAGGGTCGTGCGGATTGCCGTGGGATGATGCCCGTAATCATCAATAAAAATAACATCCTGCCCGCAGGGAGTTTTTGCACGCCCCACAATTTCGCTCCGGCGCTTTCCCCCGGAAAAATGCAGAAGGGCACGCTTTATGCCATCCTTTGCAGTCTCCAGAGCAGCCGCGTCCCTGCCATCCGTCTTCAGAAGCTCCATGCAGAGCGCAGCAGCGGCAGTGGCATTCCGCACATTGTGCTCGCCCGGCACACAGAGCGCACATTCGCCCAGTGCTGAAATGCGGAAGTACTGGCGCCCGCCTTCAAGCCGGTCAAAGCTCAGATGATAGTCACCTTCAGCCTTTTCGCCGTAGGGTACAAGAACAATGTCTCCGCGGCGCTGTTTTGCGAGCAATGCAGTTTCCGCAGCCCCCTTGTCATCGGCACAGTATACAAGCTGCCCCCCGGGTGGAAGCGAGCAGATATAGTCCACAAAGGCAGAGCGGATATCCTCATACGTGGGGTAATAGTCCTGATGGTCGCTTTCCACCGAAGTCAGGATGATTTTCTGCGGGTGGAAGGACATAAAATGGCGCTGGTACTCACAGGTCTCCGCCACAAAGTACGCAGCTCCATCCCTGCAGGACGGCGCCGTCATGGTGCAGCTGCCGCCAAACGAGGCAATGACAGAGCCTGCAAGCACCTGCGCAGGAAAGTCCAGTTCCTTCAGGATAGTGCCCACAAGTCCGGTTGTACTTGTCTTTCCGTGCACGCCGCAGACGCCGCACGAATAGGCAGCAGCGGACAAAGCACCGAGCGCTTCGCTGTAAAGCAGCAGGGGGATTCCCCGGCGGGCAGCCTCCGCCAGATCCGGAGTTTTGTCCGGCGAATAGGCACTTGAATAGACGACACAGCGCACATCATCCGTAATGTTCCCGGAGGCAAAAGGCTGTGCACGGATAGAGAGCCGTTCAAGGATTTCATCCGTATAGAAGCGCTCCGGCACGTCACTTCCTGTTATGACAGCACCGCGTGCAGCAAGAATTTCAACAAGGGCAGCCATTCCCGTGCCCTTGATGCCAACAAAATGTATATGCACTCCCCGCACATCCGCAGGGAGAGTCTTATCTGTTCCCATACATACCCCCGGCGCCCGCCGCAAAAAAGCCCGGCGCCATGGGTTTAGTATAATCCATATTGCATTCTTTTACAATGTTGAGGGAGTTTTAAAACAGGGGTTCAGCTGAGACAAAAAAGACCGCCGGGCAGCAACTGCCCGGCGGCACAACACATATATAAGGAGGAAACAAATGCCTTTCTATGCACGCTGCCCGGAAAGCTCGATGTAGATGGCGTCTGCAAGACCAAAGCCTGCATTCTTTGTCAACTGCTCGGCATAATTGTCGTACAGCATGTCCTCATACATCTCCTGCGCATAATCATTTTCGCCGCCGAGCAGGCTGCTCTTCTGCACAGTCTTGCGTGCAGATGAAAGCATCATCTTCACCATGTAGTTTTCAAGCTCCATGGACTGCTCATACAGCTCCGACGTACGGTCTATGACAGGACGCCCGCCTTTAGCAGAAGCGCTGTTTGCAGCAAAGCCCTGCGGACGCGCAGTCTTATCCTTATCAGATGTATAGGTTCCGCCAAAACCCTGCGTATAGTCGCCGTTCAGGCGGCGGGTTGACGAAATCTGGCTTGAAGAAACCGTAGGAACAGAAGTCTCCGGCTTTTTCGCGCTCCCTTTTGCCTGCATGGAATTCACCAGATCCAGGAATTTCTGCTGATCACCCGAAGTTTTTGCAGCAAGGCTGCTCGCTTTGCCGTCGGTCATGAAATTCGTCGTGCTATGGCCATGTATGTTCTGGATATCCATCAGTACAACCTCCGGCTACCTAGCGCTTCAGGCTTGCAGCAGTCTGCAGCATGTTGTCGCTTGTCTGGATTGCCTTGGAGTTGAACTCATAGGCACGCTGGGCAACAATCATCTGCACCATCTCATTGACAACGGACACATTGCTCATTTCAAGGAATTTGTGCTTGGTCACGCCCATGCCCTCAAAGCCCGGTCTGCCCGCGATGGGAGCACCGGAAGCATTCGTCACCTTGTACAGGTTGTCGCCGGTGTTTTCAAGACCCACAGCATTCGGGAAGCGGTACAGCTCCAGCTGTCCCACCTGCACCGGTTCGACATTTCCGTTCACCTTTACGTTCACCACACCACCATCGCTGATGGAAAGCGTTTCAATCTGAAAGCCTTCCGGCAGGATGATTTCCGGCATAACGCGGAGGCCGTTTGCCGTAACGAGCTGCCCAGTTGAATCAACCTTAAAAGAACCGTCACGCGTATAGGCCCAGCTGCCGTCATACTGCTGCACGCGGAAGAAACCTTCGCCAACGATGGCAACATCGGTGTCCACACCAGTCTGCTGCAGGGATCCCTGTGACATAATCCGCTGCGTGGCAGCAAGCTTAACGCCAGTTCCTTCCTGCAGTCCCACCGGAGTTACCGTATCTTCGGTAGCCGGGGTACCTGCAAGTTTTACATTCTGGTACATCAAATCCTCAAACTCTGCACGGTGCTGTTTGAAGCCCGTCGTGTTCACGTTTGAAAGATTGTTTGAAATTGTATCGATATTAGACTGCTGACCGTTCATGCCGGTTGCTGCATTCCAAAGGCTTCTTACCATTATCTTGTCTCCTGTCTATGCCTGGAGGAAGTTTCAAAAGCCTTTACTCTTGAAGCTCCCTCGCCTTATTCTCAGCGATTTACGTTTGTAACTTTTGACCAAAGTGTATCCATCATGCCGTCTTCGGTCTGAATGGATTTCTGGTTCGCCTCATACGCGCGGTTCACCTCAATCATCTGCACCATCTCGTTCACAACGTTCACATTGCTGGTTTCCGTGTAGCCCTGCAGCACCTGCGGACGCTCGTCGCCCTCCGCAATGTGATAGCCGCCGGCAATGTCGTTCGTGTTCCACAGGGAAGAGCCCTGCTTCTTCAGGTAACGCTCATTGTCAAAGCGCACAACCTTCAGTCGGTCTACAAGGGTGTTGTCTTCCTTGGTGTAAATCATGCCGTCCTTGTTCATGAAGAATTTGTCGTCGGGTACATGAATAGGACCATTTTCGCCGAGCACAGGGTAGCCTTCTTTGGTAAGCAGGATTCCTTCTTTGCCGAGAAGGAAATTCCCGTTCCGGGTGAAGCGTTCGCCGTCGGGTGTCTGAACAACGAAGAAGCCCTTGCCGCTCAATGCAAAGTCTGTGTTCGTGTCCGTAGACTTGAATGAGCCCTGTCCGAAGTCAGTGTACAGCTCATTCGTTTCTACCCCCAGCCCAAGCTTGCCGATGATAGGTGCGGCATCAGCGGAACCAAAAGGAGTTTTATATACGCCGTCAGCCTCTGTCCTGCGGAGGAGCAGCTGGCTGAATTCTTTACTAACCGGAATCTCTTTTTTGAAACCAGTCGTATCGACGTTGGCAAGGTTATTGGAAATGGCGTCCAGCCTGTTCTGCTGGGCATTCATGCCACTTGCACCGATATACCATCCTCTAATCATCACGCACCTACCTTATACTTACCTGAAAAGCGGAACCATAGTCCCGGAAAGCCTTGCGGCCGCCGGAATCATGCCCGTCTATCTTAATATCGGCATTGCCGTGCGTTTTTTACAGGATTTTTTTACCTGCAGCGCCACAAACACCACCTTCTACCGCCGCCGGAGCCGAACCGAGCTTTTTACATAAATTTTCCTTGTCTTAGTCGGAAAACGGTTTTATAATGGAAAGCATGCCGGGGAGTACAAGTTTCCGGGCAGTTTTATTGGAGTGAAATTTCAAAAATCTGACGGCTTTTGAAAATTCTTCCAAATTAATCTCAAAAAACGCAATGTAATGAGGCGTTGCAGCCAGTTTTAGAAAGCGCAGGCTTTTGGAACCGGCTCTGGACAGTGCTATGATTAAAAAATTGTTTTTGATTTCAGGAAATGCAGCCGGTATCCCCCCGGCGCTCAGTGTCATGCTCAGTGTACTTTGTGCAGCCGCAGCCCTGCTGCTCATCGCCCACCTTTATAAGAAACTTCATTCTGTCTCCTGCGACGAAATAACAGATTTTCCCACGTTTGCCCGCTTTAAGCAGAAAGCAGGAAAAATGCTCCGCCGCGCCGGGAAAGATGAATACATGCTCCTTTCGCTGGACATCAACGACTTCCGCTTTATCAATGCAAGCCTGGGCTTTACGACGGGGAACACCATACTCCATGAGATAGCAGAGCATTTCAGGCGGGAATGCCCGGAAGACCTTATCTGCCGCTTCTATGCCGACAATTTTATCTTCCTGACCAAACGGCAGGAGTTCATCTTCATCGAAGACAAGGTGTTCAGGATGACGAGTGAGCTGAATCCTGTTGCCGCCTACCTGCCCGACCACTACCGGCTCACTTTCAGTTCCGGAGTCTACTATATAGAGGACACCGGC
>CADCQA010000284.1 GCA_902803415.1 uncultured Spirochaetaceae bacterium
GCCGACGGCCAGACGCTTTCCTTCAACGAGCAGATTGACCGCTTCTATTCAGAACATGCGGTAACGCTGTCGCGGGAAAGCCTTCTTTTGCAGGCGGAAAAATGGTACAACGTCAAGCACTCAAAGATGCAGGGCGCACTGGAGCGCCTGCTTGAAAAACAGCGCCAGTTTGAAGGCGCGGACAGCCTGCGGCACACCGGCGACCTTATCCTTTCCTACGGGGCGCAGGCAAACGGCGATTCCCTTGACTGCACCGACTACGATACCGGCACAAGCGTGCACATCCGCCTTGATCCCAAGCTTTCCATTCAGGAGAATGCAGCCCGCTACTACGACGAATACAAAAAGGCGGCATCCGGCATGGAATCGCTTTTGCACGACATCGAAATGTCCCGCCGGGCAATCGCTGCGCTGGATGCCGAATACCAGGCAATGCTGGCGGAAAAAAGCGTCATCAAGATGGAGCAGATGCTGCGCCGCGACACCACGCCCCGGCAGAAGGTGGAAAAAAGCCACGCCGGCCTGCACTACGAGGTGGACGGCTGGACGCTGCTGGTGGGGCGTACCGCAAACGAAAACGACGAACTGCTGCGCCACACGGTACGCGGTTCCGACTTGTGGCTGCACACGCGCGACTTTGCCGGCGGCTACGTGTTCATAAAGGCACAGAAAAACAAGACGGTGCCGCTGGACATCCTGCTGTACGCGGGAAACCTTGCCGTCTACCACTCCAAGGCACGGCAGAACGGAAAGGCAGATTTGTACTACACTCAGGTAAAATACCTGCGCCGCGCAAAGAACGGTCCCAAGGGGCTGGTGCTGCCGACGCACGAAAAAAATCTCTTCATCAAGCTTGAGGACGAAAAGCTCCGCAGGCTTGACGAGCTGGAAAAAGCACAGGAAGCCATGTAAGGACAAAACCATGACAATAAAACATATATTAGAAGAAAAAAAACTGACGGTCTCGCTGGAGGTCTTTCCTCCCAAAGTGCAGTCCAAATTCGACAGTGTGCTGCAGGCGGCGCGGGAACTGAGCGCGCTGAAGCCGGACTTTATGTCCATCACTTACGGTGCGGGCGGCACCACGCGCGGCAATACCGTAGAAGTTGCGGCCGGCATTCAGGAAAGCGGCACGCCTGCGCTGGCACACCTTACCTGCGTGGGCAACACCCGCGCGGACGTAGCAGCGGCGGCGGCACTCATGAAGCAGCACCACATCGAAAACGTCCTTGCGCTCCGCGGAGACAAGCCGCAGGGCTTTACCGGCGAAAAAGCCACTGTGGACGGGCTTGACCATGCCAGCGACCTGGTGCAGCTGCTCAAGGCGGAAGGTTTTTGTGTGGGCGGTGCATGCTACCCGGAAGGGCACCCGGAAAGCGCAAACCGCAGCGAAGACATTGACAACCTTCGCTTTAAGGTTGATGCGGGCGTAGACTTTCTGACGACGCAGATGTTCTTTGACAACAACATGCTTTACTCATACCTGTACCGGCTGCAGAACAAGGGAATCCGCGTGCCGGTGCTTGCGGGCATCATGCCCATCACGAACAGCCAGCAGGTGGAGCGCATGGTCAAACTTTCTTCCGCATACATTCCGGCAAAGCTGCTTTCCATCTGCGACCGCTTTGCCGACAAGCCGGACGCCATGCGGCAGGCGGGCATTGCCTATGCAGTCGACCAGATTATCGACCTTATATCCAACGGTGTGCGCGGCATTCACATTTACACGATGAACAAGCCCTCCGTTGCCCGTGACATTCTAAGCAGCATTGACGCCATCGTGGCAGCAAGCAACAGCAGGTAACATGAAACGGAATGCAAGCCCCTACCCCTACCGCAAAGGAAGGGTTAAACAGCCGTCGGAGCGGCGCATACGCAAGACTGCAGGCCGCCCGCTGTCATCGTTCAACGTACTGCTCTGCTACTCAACCATGTTCACCACGCCCCCGAGCGCCGCGGCTGCATTCCGCTATGTGGCAACGGCTGCGTGCAAGTTCTTTATCTTTCAGTACATGGAAAAGCTGCACCTGCTGCACGTTCCGGTCAAGAACGTTGACCACGAACTTGATGACCGCATTCCGTTCAAGCCGGAGCTGCTGTCAATCTACATGGATTTCATCAACTACTGGATACGCTGCATGGCAATGCTTGAACGCAGGTTCGGCATATACCAGGGTGCAAAGCTCTGCGCGGAATACCTGCGCTACCTGACGCTGGTCTACGACGAAGCCTACAAGATGTACCGCGAATGCATGACCACCACACGGCGCCCGCCCTGCAGCAAAAAGCGCATAAAGGCGCTGCGGAAGGC
>CADCQA010000285.1 GCA_902803415.1 uncultured Spirochaetaceae bacterium
CGGAAGCGCAGCACATCCTGCAGCACGCCCCGCACCGCAGCGATGAAGACTTCCTCGTTCTGCACCGCCGATTCCACAAAACTGTGCGACAGTATATCCGGCATAACCTCGGTAACAGAGCCGCCCAGTTCCTCTATCAGCTTTGACACCGCCATGATAACGTCTACCAGCAGGTACGATGCGATGATGGAAAAATGGCCGGGATTGTCGCCGAGCATTGCAATGTATTCCTTGATAATCTGGTCAATCTCGCTTTCGTCCGCGTAGTTCAGGCGTTCAAAAAGCGGGTCGTTGTCCTGCAGCACAATGGAACTGTCTTCCTTGCGCTCAATGTCGTTCATGCTGATGATTTTGTTCCGGTCCGTTATGCGGCACTGCTTCTGGATGGCAGAGGCTTCGCGGTAGGACTGCGCAATGTGCGCCGTATGCTCGCCGATGGAACCGATGGCCGCCACCATTGTGCAGCCGGCAGTTTTGGACACTTCGTGGCTTACGCTGCCCGCAAGCGAAAATGAGGTATCCTCGCAGCTTTCCCGCCGGGCGCTTTTTACGATGGTAACAAAGGTGTCCGGCGCAATGAAGAACCCCAGCGCCTCGCCGTCTTCCCAGCGTTCCACCAGCGCAAGAATCCGCGCCTTTGCTTCGATAAGCGCATTGCCGCAGCCCTGCGCCCCGCAGTGAATGACGCTCACCGTTACCTGGTACCAGCGTGCAATCAGGTTTATTTCAAACTCAGCGGCTTTCTGGATTGCCTCGCCTGCCCCCAGCGTCCCCAGCACCACATCCGAAAGAAAGCTGCTGCGCGCAAGTGCATAGGCGGAATCCAGCTCGCCCCGCATGCGTGCAATGTCCGTAAACTGCTGCCGCTGCCGGTCAAGCGCAGCTGCAGCCTTGTGCAGCCCGGCAAGCACTTCCTCCAGCGTAAAGGGCTTAAGAATATAATCTTCCACACCGATGGAGATTGCCTTCTTTGCATAGTCGAATTCATCGTGCCCGGAAAGAATCAGAATGCGCACAAGCGGCAGCATCTGCTTTACCGCGCGGGCAAGCTCCAGCCCGTCCATAAAGGGCATGCGGATATCCGTGATGAGGATGTCCGGCTTTATGTCCTGAATCATGGAAAGCGCAAGCTCTCCGTCGCCCGCTTCACCGGCAAACGTAAACTGCGAATGTTCCCAGTCAATTTTGTTGCGCAGCCCTTCCCGCACAATCACTTCGTCATCAACGATGAACACGCTGTACATTTTCTACACCTCTTCTGCGGCAGCCTGTGCCGCCTGCGTCAACGGAGCCGGCGATGCCTGCGCTGCAGCCGATGTTGCCGCGGGCAATTCAGTTGCCGGCGTCAATTCTATTGCCGGCGGCAATTTTAATGCAGCAGGAACCGTGAACGACACGCACGTGCCTTTGCCGTATTCGCTTTCGATGCTAAGCGGCACCAGTGCATCGTACCAGAGCGTAAGCCGCTTGTTCACGTTGTACAGGCCGTACACCGAGCGCAGTTCCTCGGTGCCCTTCTTCTGCGCAAGTTCCTCGCGCACAGCCGCAAGGCGTTCCGGCGTAAAACCGATGCCGTCATCCTGCACGCGGAATGCAATGCCGTCTCCTTCCGCCCCGAACGCGCTCACCCTGCGCACGGACACAACGATGTGCCCCCGCCCGCGCTTGTTCTTTATGCCGTGGTAGATGGCATTTTCCACAAGCGGCTGCAGCAGCAGCTTCAGCAGGGGGAAGGAACCGAGCCCGTCGTCGGACTGTATGTCGTAGCACAGAATGTTTTCGTAGCGGATTTTCTGGATGGTCAGGTAACTGCGCACGTGCTCCAGCTCCTGCTCCACGGTAATCCATTCATGCCCCTTGCTCAGCGATATGCGGAAGAAGTGCGAGAACGCGCGGGTAATCTCGATGACATCCTCCGTGCGCCCCGCCTCGGACAGCCAGATAATCGTGTCGAACGTGTTGTAGAGGAAGTGCGGCGTAATCTGCGCCTGCAGCGTTTTCATCTCGGCCTTCTGCAGGTTCTTCTGCTCGCGCACGTTCTCGTCTATCAGCCCCTGGATTTTTCCGGCCATGGTGTTCAGGTTTTCTGCCAGATGGTCAAGCTCCTTTACGTGGGGCTGCTCCGCACGGGCAGAAAGGTCGCCGCCCGCAATCCGGAAGGAAAGCTGCTCCATGTTGTGGATGGGGCGCTGGATTGCATTGGAAACGGAAAACGACGTATACAGCGAAATGCCAAGCACGATGGCGCAGATGGCAAGCTGAATGCCGGTCAGGTACATAAACGAACGGTTGATGATGCGGTTCGTGTCCGCAGCGGTCTGAATTTCAGAGATAATGAAATTCTGGAAGATGTCGTAGAGCAGGGATGCAATGCTGCGGATTTCCTCCATGACGCCTTCGTTCTGCGCCACGGAATAGCCGCTCTGCAGCTGCACCTCCAGCAGCGCCACGTAATTTTCCAGCGTGTGCTCGGTGCGCGATGCAACTTCCAGAATCTGCATGTTCTGCTCGGAGGCCGTTTCCATCATTCCGCTGATGCCGTTGCGGATGGTCTGCAGCAGTTCCATCTGCCGCCCTTCATCAAAGCGCTGCAGGCCGGACACCACGCCCCAGACCTCGTTGCATACATCGTTCTTCGCCATTTTGGCCAGCTGATTTGCGCGGTTTACGTCCGCAATAATGCGGTTGTAGCGCCCCGTGTACACGCGCGAGACCACCATGGAATAGACGGTTGGAGCAATCATCACCAGGATGATAAGAATATATGAGGAAAGCAGCGTGCGCTTGATGTTCTGGGGCTTGCCGACAGCCATCTCAATACCCCCGCGGCTCTATGGCGTCAAGGTCATCGAACTCGCTGAACACGGTTTCTTCCACGTGTGTAAGCCGGGGCACCTGCCCGCCCGCCGCCAGCGTCTTTGCCATGCCGATTATCTGCGCGCCCTGCTCCGGGTTGCATTCCACCAGACAGTTTATCTCGCCCGCTTTCAGGCTGTTGACAGCCTCCTGCTGCGCGTCCACGGACACAACGGTTACGCCCGTGCCGGTACCGGTGCGGATGCCATGCTCGCGGAGCACGGAAAGCATGCCCAGCGTCATGCCGTCGTTAGTAGAAAAGATGATGTCCACCGGATTCCCGCCGATGCGGAAAGTGCCGCCGGCAGCCTGCAGAATGTCCTGCGCAATTTCTTTGCCGCGGGCAGGCAGAAAGTCGCCGCTTTCCGAATGGATGACGGAAAAACGAGCATCAGCGTCCATCAGCTCGTGGAAGCCCCGGATGCGCCCGTCGGATGCAGAAGAACCGTCCGTACCGCGCACTTCAAGGATGTTCAGCGGGCCGGGCTGCCCTTCGTACTTGCGCAGAAGGAAGCGGGCGGCGCGGCGGCCTTCCTCCTCGTTGTCGGAGCCGATGTATGCAGCATATAAATTCGGGTCGGACGTGTGGATTTTGCGGTCGCAGACAATCACGGGGATTCCCGCGCCCTGTGCTTCCCGCAGCACGTTGTCCCAGCCGTCCTGCACGATGGGCACAAAGGCAATGACGTCCACCTGATATACAATGAAGGAACGCAGCGCCTTTATCTGGTTCTCCTGCTTCTGCTCTGCGTTGGAAAAAAGCAGCTGCACGTTCTCCTGCGCGGCGGCCAGCTGTATGGAACGCGTATTGTACGCCCGCCATGCGCTTTCCGCACCAATCTGTGAAAAACCGAGGATTATTTTCTTTTCTTCCGGGACGGCAGCAGTGTCGTCCGCAGTGCCCCGCGGTTTTGTACAGGCCGGGCACAGCACAAGGGCACACGCGCACACAAGCAAAAACTTAAGCATTTCTACTATTATACACCGCCGCGGCGCTGCTTGCAAACACAAAATGCGGCAGAACGGGCGCGCACCCGGCGGGAAAGTACCCGGCCCGCCTCCATACAGCTGTTTTGCCGTCCTCCCAGTACATGTCCGGCACGCAGAGCCGTCCCGCCCCGTGCAGCACGTAAAAATTCACCCTTTTTAAATAAAAAAATGTACTTTCCGGCGGGCGGCGGCCAGAACGGCGCTAAAAATCCTAAAAAAGTCACATGAAATTCCTAAATAATTGCATTCAAAAATGCGCACTGCGGGCGTAGAATAGAACCATAAGAAAGCTACTGTATGCAGCCGCGGAGCCGCGCGCTTCCGGGACTGTCCAACAAAAAGGAGGAATACCGTATGAAAAAATTAGTAACCGTCGTCGCACTGCTTATGTGCGCAGCATGTCTGTTCGCCGCTCCTAAAAAGAAGGCAAAGAAAGCAAAGAAAGGCGCCGAAGCAATCAAAATCGGCATCATCAACAACCCGCCGTCTGAGTCCGGCTACCGCGCAGCGAACGTCAAGGACTTCGAGACGGTGTTCAATGAAGCAAAGGGCTACAAGGTTTCAACGTTCTACAGCCTGAAGAACGACGAGCAGCTGAATGCAGCTTCTCAGTTCATCACCGACGGCGTTGACTACATCTTCCTTTCTGCCGCTGCAACCGACGGCTGGGATTCAGTGCTCAAGAACGCAAAGCGCGCTGGCATTTCTGTCTTCCTCTTTGACCGCATGATCAACGTTCCTGAAGACCTGTACGAAGCAGCAGTTGTTTCCGACATGGCACAGGAAGGCAAGACCGCCGTTGACTGGCTCAAGGCGCAGAAGCTCAAGGAATACAGAGTCATCCACATCCAGGGTGCAATGGGTTCCGATGCACAGATTGGCCGCACCGGCGCACTTGATGCAGAGTTCAAGAAGGGCACCATGAAGAAGGTTGTACAGCAGACCGCAACATGGGACGAAGCAGAAGCAAAGAAGATTGTTGAGTCTGTCATCAACTCTGGCGAAAAGTTCAACGTCATCTATGCAGAGAACGACGGTATGGCAAAGGGCGCTGTTGCAGCACTTGACGAAGCTGGCATCACACACGGTGTGAACGGCGACGTCATCATCATGGGCTTTGACTGCAACAAGTGGGCACTTCGCGAACTGAAGGCCGGCAACTGGAACTATGACGGTCAGTGCTCACCGTTCCAGGCAGCTGTGATCGAAGAAATGGTGAAGAGCGGCAAGGTCAAGTCAAAGAAGATCATCTCTAAGGAGAAGGGCTTTGACGCAAAGACCATCACCGATGCTGACATCAGCACCTACGGTCTTGGTGACTAATGGCATGATTCCTGCAATCAATCTGTAGGGAATAGCGGCGTAAAGTGTGTGTGCGCATATTTTACGCCGCTTTTTTTTCGCAAAAAAGGTGGTGGATGTAAATTATGGAAGAAAATGTAATTTTAACGATGCGGGGAATCTGCAAGGAATTCCCCGGTGTCCGCGCCCTGCACAACGTTGATTTCACGCTCCGCAAAGGTGAAATTCACGCACTCATGGGCGAAAACGGCGCGGGCAAGTCCACGCTGGTCAAGGTGCTGACCGGCGTTCATATAAAGGATTCCGGGGAAATACGGATTAGCGGGCACGAGGGCGAGGCACAGATACACTCCCCGCAGGATGCCCAGAACCTCGGTATAAGCACTGTGTATCAGGAAATAACGCTCTGCCCCAACCTCACCGTCGCCGAAAATCTGTTCATCGGGCGCGGCTCTTATCATTTCATAAACTGGAAGGCGCAGGAAAAGAAAGCAACAGATTTGCTGGAAAAGCTGAACATACCGGCACGGGCAACGCAGCAGCTTGGCTCATGCTCAATTGCCGTGCAGCAGATGGTCGCCATTGCGCGCGCCGTGGACATGGACTGCAAGGTACTCATCCTTGATGAGCCCACTTCTTCACTGGACGAGCGGGAAGTCGAACTGCTGTTCACCCTTATGCGCGAACTGAAGGCGCGCGGGGTCGGCATCATATTCATCACGCACTTCCTTGACCAGGTCTACGAAGTCTGCGACCGCATTACCGTATTGCGTAACGGCGAACTGGTCGGCGAATACGCCATCAAGGACATGCCGCGCGTTGACCTTATCTCTGCCATGCTCGGAAAAGATCTGGAAGACATTTCCAAGCTCAAGGACAGCAAAAAAACGGTAAACGCAAACGGCACCCCCGTCTACGAAGCGGAAGGCCTTTCCAGCGCAGAAGGCGTAAAGCCCTTCAAGTTTAAGATACAGAAAGGCGAAGTAAACGGCTTTACCGGACTGCTCGGTTCCGGACGCAGCGAAAGTGTGCGCGCCATCTTTGCCGCAGACCGCGTAACCGGCGGAAAAATCAAAATGAACGGCAAGGATGTAAAGATTACGCGCCCCAAGGATGCGATGAAAAACGGCATCGGCTACCTGCCGGAAGACCGCAAGGGAGACGGCATCATACAGGATTTGTCCGTGCGCGAAAACCTTATCCTTGCGCTGCAGTCGCTCAAGGGCTTTACCAAACCGATTTCCCGCGCGGAATCAGAAAAGCTTGCCGACGAATACATCAAGCTGCTGGAAATAAAAACCGCTTCCAAGGAAACGCCCATCAAGTCGCTTTCCGGCGGAAACCAGCAGAAAGTTATCCTTGCGCGCTGGCTGCTTACGCACCCGCAGTACCTTATCCTTGATGAACCTACGCGCGGCATTGACGTCGGCACCAAACTGGAAATCCAGAAGCAGGTGCTCAAACTGGCAGAAGAAGGCGTGAGCGTTACGTTCATTTCCTCCGAAATTCAGGAAATGCTTTCCGTCTGCCAGCGGCTCATCGTCATGCGCGACCGGAACATTGTAGGCGAGCTGAAAGGCGACCAGCTCAATCAGGATGTAATCATGCAGACCATTGCAGGAGGGAAGGCACAAAATGCTTAATAAAATTACAGCACAGATAAAGAAAATCATGCAGTCGCAGCTGGCAATTCCTCTTGTTGCCCTGCTGCTGCTCGTGGTGTTCAACCTTATCCGCGACCCCGGATTTTTTTCCATCGCGATAAAGAAGAACAACTTCGGAAACACCGTTCTTTCGGGAAACCTTATCAGTATCCTGAACGGCGCGTCGGAACTGGTCATTCTTTCCATCGGCATGACGCTGATTACGTCTGCCACCAAGGGACAGGATATTTCTATCGGTGCAGCGGCGGCAATTGCCGGTTCTGTCTTTGTGAAAATCCTGCGTGCCAACACCATCACGGTGGGCATCATACTGGTGGCGCTGCTGGCAGCCTGCATCGTGGCAATTCTGTTCTGCCTGTTCAACGGTGTGCTCATCGCGCGCTTTAACATCCAGCCGATGATTGCTTCGCTCATACTGTACACGGCGGGCCGTCCCATCGCGTACTGGATCAACGGCGGCGCAACCCCCAACGTGGAAAGCCCGCTGCTGAGCTACATCGGCGGATTCATTCCGCACATTGCGGTGCCAACGCCCATCATTGCAGTTGTTGTGTTCATCATACTCATCAACCTGCTGCTCACCAAAACCACACTGGGTCTGTACATACAGGCAGTGGGCATCAACGAACGGGCTGCAAAGCTGAACGGCATAAACCCCGTGCTGATGAAGATGGTGGTCTTTGTCATCCTGGGCATCTGCGTAACGCTCGCCGGTTCCATCAATGTGTGCCGCATCGGCCTGATTAACCACGAGACCATTCTGCTTGACATCGAAATGGATGCAATTCTTGCAGTAGCAATCGGCGGAAACTCGCTGGGCGGCGGCAAGTTCAAACTGTCAGGCTCCATACTCGGCGCGTACATCATCCAGGCGCTTACCATCACGCTGTATGCAATGAAGGTATCCTCCACTGCGGTCAAGGCATACAAGGCAATCGTCATCATCGCAATAGTCGTCATCGGCTCACCGGTGGTCAAAGACTGGCTGAAGCAGCTGAAAGTGAAGCTGGCCGGAAGAAGCCCGGCAAAAGTGGAGGCGAAGTAATTATGGCGAACATATTCACACGTATTTTTTCAAAGGACAAGGATAAGCAGCCGCTTTCAAACACGGCGCTGCTGCTCACCATTACCGTCTGCACGTTCTTTGCGATGTACCTGCTCGCAATGATTATCTGGGGCGGCGGCTTTCTGAACCCGCAGCAGTTCCTTGACCTGTTCAACAACAACGCGTACCTCATCATCATTGCCTGCGGCCTGACGGTGGTTATGATTACCGGCGGCATAGACATTTCCGTGGGCGGCACGATTGCGCTCATCACGATGACGACTGTTGTGTTCATGGAAGACCACGGCGGCGGCGTGCTCAGCTCCATCCTGATTGCACTGGGCATTGGACTGGCAATCGGTGTGGTACAGGGAACGCTTGTGGCGTATCTGAAAATCCAGCCCTTCATCGTAACGCTGGCGGGCATGTTCTTTACCCGCGGCATGACGACTATCGTGAGCAAGGTGCCGCGCACTGCAACAAACGAAACCTTCGTGGCGCTCAAGGACTTCTACCTGGAACTGCCCTTGATTGGAACCTACGCGCGCAACGGCAACTGGATTCCGTCGTACATCGAAGTGGGCGTCATCATTGCGGTGGCGGTGGTGCTGATACTGTGGGCCGTGCTCAAATGGACGCGCTTCGGGCGCAACCTGTACGCGGTGGGCGGCAACAGCGAAAGCGCGCTCATGCTGGGTATCAACGTGCAGCGGACGCAGTTCTTTGCCTACATACTGTGCGGCCTGCTCGCAGGCATCGCAGGTTTTGTGTACCTGACGCATACGGGCGCGGGCAACGCATCCAACGCAACCGGTGCGGAAATGCAGGCGATTGCCTCTTCAATCATCGGCGGCACTCTGCTTTCCGGCGGCGTGGGCAACATCATCGGTACGCTGTTCGGCGTCATGTCGCTCAAGACCATCAACAATATTGTGGTGGCATCCGGACTGCGTGAACCGTACTGGCAGAGCATCACGACGGGCCTTATGCTCTGCTTCTTCATCCTGCTGCAGAGCATAATCCTTGCATACCGCAAGAAGAAGCTCGGCATGATGGCAGCATAAAACAGAAGGCTTTAAACAAAAAATAGGGCTGTCCTTGAAGGAATGCACGTTCATCAAAGGACAGCCTTTTCATTTTTTCTTCTCCCTTGCACGCCAGCGGCGTGTCATCCTAATGCGCTTTTTTGTTATGCAGGAATGAGTTGCTTATATTCGATAATTGCAACTTCTTGACCAGAAGAAAAACAATATTCTGCTCTATTATAAATATCTTTTGCGGTTTCTTCGTCTAAATAATATTCTCCGCAATCATCACAAATTTGTGCCGGAACATTACGGAAAATAACGGTTGCATTACCTCTGGTCAGAACGACTTGGGTAAAACCGTCTTTCATTTCTCCAAATCTACAAATAGGAC
Source organism: uncultured Spirochaetaceae bacterium (assembly GCA_902803415.1). GTDB lineage: Bacteria > Spirochaetota > Spirochaetia > Treponematales > Treponemataceae > Treponema_D. The sequence continues at coordinate 9,277 of CADCQA010000285.1, forward strand.
ATTTCATCTTATTTATCTCCTTTCCGTAAAGTTATCAGACCATTTTTGCGGGTCTGGCTCATAAACTGTAATTACGTATTCTGTATCATTTTCAGGATTATATGCAGAAACTATGTGAACCGGGCGTTTTCCGTCAAATCCTAAAATAAGTCTGCTTGGAAATGGTGTGTCATCAGGATAGTCTTTTATTAAAATCCCTTTTTCGATGACAGACTTTATAGTTTCTGGCGAAAAACCACGTTCTGCCATCCTCTTAAAAGCATGCCCCGAAAATGAAAATTTCACTATATCCTCCAACAAACTTTTTTATATTAAACCTGTTCGAAAACTTCAGTTTTAGAATATGTTTTTCAGAGCCAACTGTACAGTATAACAAAATTTCTTTTATTTCAAGGGCTTATCTGTCCACAGACAGAG
>CADCQA010000286.1 GCA_902803415.1 uncultured Spirochaetaceae bacterium
TGCATTGTATAAGTCTAATCGCCACCGCTTGCTTTCTTCGGTATTGCGGCCGAAAATCGCCTTGAACAGCCGGTCTTTATACTCACGTTTGGGCACGGGCGGGTTCAGGCTGGCGGCAGTCAGTTCTTCAGCCGTGGTGGAATCTAGTTTTTTCATCGCTTTTACCTCCACCTATAGACTTGCCGAGATTATGCTTTTTTTGCAGAATTTGCAGAAAAAAATTGCAAAATACTGGAAAATTTTCAGTGAGGGAATGCTTTGCACAGAAAAGCGCTGCTTCCGTACACGCGAGGGGCGTACCCCGTGCCCTTTTTTTCCTTACTGTTGACAGAAACAGCAATGTGCGCTATAGTGCTTGCTATGGAACACACAACCCGTTGGGTGCAGATAATCAATTTCTCTATGCTGGCTTACTTTTACGTTGGCTTCTATTGGTTCTCTTCGTCCGTGCGGAAGGTCTGCGCAAGATAGTGCTGCCGTGTGTTTACTGTAAATGTAAGTACAAGGAACCTTCCGCAGGAGGGTTCCTTTTTTTATTTCCGGAGGTTATGGTATATGATAGTTATTCTGAAAAAAGAGGCCGGGAAGCCGGACGTTGAGCGTTTTCTTGAAGACGTGAAGAAAAAGGGCTTTGGGGTGCATATCTCCGAAGGTGTGGACAAAACCATCGTGGGCCTGCTCGGAGACACTTCCAAGATTGACCCGGAGGATCTGCTTGCGAACGATGTTGTGGAAAGCGCTGAGCGTGTTTCTGCGCCGTACAAGATGGCAAGCCGTTCATTCCATCCGGAGAACACCGTTATTACTATCGGCGGCGGTCAGCAGGGCGTGGATTCCTGCATTATCGGTGACGGGCGCTCTGTGCCGCTGATTGCCGGGCCGTGTTCCGTGGAAACCGAGCAGCAGATTCTGGATGCCGCAAAGGCGGTAAAGGCGGCGGGGGCACGCGTGCTGCGCGGCGGGGCGTACAAACCGCGCACGTCCCCGTACAGCTTCCAGGGGCTGGGGGCGGAAGGCATCCGCCTGCTGGAACTTGCAAAGCGCGAGACGGGGCTGCCCATCTGCACCGAACTGATGGCTATTTCTGAGTTGAAATATTTTGAAAACGTTGACCTTATTCAGGTGGGCGCACGCAATTTCCAGAACTTCGACCTGCTCAAGGAGCTGGGGCGGACGGGCAAGCCGGTGCTGCTTAAGCGCGGCCTTTCCGGTACTATCAGCGAGCTGCTCATGTCTGCCGAATACATCATGGCGAGCGGAAACGAAAATGTTATCCTCTGCGAGCGCGGCATCCGCACCTATGACGGGTACACCCGCAACTGCCTTGACCTGAGCGCCGTGCCCTACCTGCACAAGGTGTCTCACCTGCCGGTTGTTATTGACCCCAGCCATGCGTGCGGCATCCGCTGGATGGTGCCCGTGCTTGCGCAGGCCGCTGTTGCCGCCGGTGCGGACGGTCTGGAAATCGAGGTGCACTGCCACCCGGAAAAGGCGCTCAGCGATGCGTCCCAGCAGCTGACCCCGGAACAGTTTACCGCGCTCACAGAAAAGCTCGGCAAGTACGCAGCCGTTGAGGGCCGCACACTATGAGCAGGCTCTGCGACCTGACCTACGGGATTGTGGGGCTGGGGCTCATGGGCGGTTCCCTTGCCAAGGCGATACGGGGCAACGTACTTGGTGCTCCCGCCGCAAAGGGGCGTATCCTCGGCTACGACATCAATGTTGCTTCTTTGGAACAGGCCGCTTCCCAGCACATTGTGGACGCGGTGTATGACACGCAGGCCGTGGACAAGATGCTTGCCCAGTGCGACGTTGTGTATGTCTGCCTGTATCCCCATGCCACCGTGCAGTTCCTGAAGGAGCACCGGGCAGCTTTCAAGTCCGGGGCAATTATCTCGGACATCAGCGGCGTAAAGGCGCTGCTTTTTGCAAATCTTGGGGACATCGTGCGGGAGGACACCGATTTTATTCCCGGCCACCCCATGGCGGGCAGCGAGCGCGAAGGCTTTGCCTATTCCTCCGGGGATATTTTCCAGAATCATAACTATATCCTGATGCCGCTGGAGCATACGCGCCCGGAGAAGCTTGCGCTTTTCCGCAGCCTGATAAGCGCGATGGGCTTTACCCGCATTGTGGAAACCGATGCCCATGTGCATGACCACAAGATTGCGTTTACGTCGCAGCTGTGCCACGTGATTGCAAGCGCCCTTGTGGACAGTGCCGAGGACACCGGCGTAACGGCCTTCGGCGGCGGCAGCTTTGAGGATTTGACGCGCATTGCCATGATAAATGCGCCGCTGTGGGCAGAACTGTTCCTTGCGAACCGCGACGAGCTGCTGCTGCACATCGACAAGTTCATGCATTCGCTGGAATCGCTGCGCGGCTACATTGCGGACGGCAGCTCCGCAGACATAGAGGCGTATCTGGAGAACGTCCGAACCCGGCGCGTTGCCATGAACACCATCGTGTCCAAAGCTGCACAGTAAGCCGTCTGGGGTATTACTTGACAACTCCCGCTGCAAGGGGGTAAAATTGTGCGGGTTCGGGAGCTGCTGCTGCCCGGGACCTTCAACCTTATACTCGTGGTGTCTGTATGGATAAAGATTTTGAGATTTTAGACAAAGTGATAGGTCGTGTGCCGGATTTCCCCAAGCAGGGCGTCCTTTTCTACGACATAACCGGTGTGCTCCGTCACCCCGATGCCTTCTCCTACTGCATTGACCGCATGGTGGAGCTTTTTAAGGACAAGAAGATTGACGCTGTTGCGGGCATTGAATCCCGCGGCTTCATCTTTGCTGCTCCGTTTGCAGAGCGCATGGGCATTCCGCTCATCCTTATCCGCAAGAAGGGCAAGCTGCCGGGCAAAACCTATACCTGCAAGTACAGCCTTGAATATGGCGAGGCAGAAGTGGAAGTGCACGTTGCGGACATCCAGAAGGGGCAGCAGATTCTGCTGGTGGATGACCTTATTGCCACCGGCGGAACGCTCCGTGCCGCACAGAACCTGGTGGAGCAGGGCGGTGCGAATGTTGCCGGGGTTTTCGGCGTTATCGGGCTGCCCTTCCTGGGCTACGAAAAGGCGCTTGCTCCGGTACAGGCAACCACGCTGGTCAATTATAATTCAGAGAAAGCCTGAACTGTTCTGAACAGGGGCTGAAAACAAACAGGGCATGTGCTGACCGCCGGCGTGGCGGGGCACATGCCCTTTTTTTGCGGCTGGAAGGGCGGGGGCAATCCCCCGCACATGCATCAGACCTTGAACAGGTCGATTTCCTTGCCGATCTTTTCGATGGAATCGCGCACCTTCTGAGAAATGTCGCTCAGCACAGCGCCGGACTCGTTTATCTTGCGGGCGCCCAGAGCCATCTCGTCCATGCTCTGCTTCATGCTTGTCGTAACATCCTGCAGCGTCCGCATTTCGCGCATAATGTGCTCGTTGCGGCCGGACATCTCGGTGGAAGAATTGCGGACTTCCATGGTACTGGTGTTCATGGCACGCAGGGCGTCGCCAATCTGCTTGGAACCTGCATTCTGCTCTTCCATGGCAGCCTTGATCTGGATAACGAGCTGGTCGGTCTCCTTGATCTTGTTTGATACGGAAGCAAATGCCTCGCTTGATTCCGTAGATGCTGCCACAACTTCCGTAATGGAATCCTTTATCTTGTTCAGCTGGTCGCCGATTGTCTTTGACTGCGCTGAAGAAGTCTCTGAAAGCTTGCGGATTTCGTCTGCAACGACAGAGAAGCCTTTACCTGCCTCGCCTGCGTGGGCTGCCTCAATAGCTGCATTCATAGCCAGCAGGTTTGTCTGCTCAGCGATGCTGGAGATTGCCTGGTTTGCTTCCTGCAGCATTTCTGACTGGTTTTCAATCTGCTTGATACGCTCGTTCACGTCCTGCTGCTTGGTGAAACCGGTCTGTGCGTCGGTAGCAAGGGTTTCGAATGAGCTGGCCATCTTGTCCACGGAGTTGTTGACCGAGCGGATGTTGCCGATCATCTGCTCCACGGCAGTAGATGCCTGTGAAACTCCTGCTGACTGGTCTTCGATCATGCCGTTGAGCGACGTTATATTAGAAGAAATGTTGTTGACCGCATCTGCCGTCTGGTTCACGCTGCTGGACTGGTTGGTAATCTGCGCGCCGATGCCCTCGATGTTTGCGATGATTTCCGTAATGGAAGTGGTCGCATCTGCCGTACTGGCGCCCATGTCCCTGCCTGCTACCTGCAGGTTGCCCTTGGTATCCTTCAGCTGCCTGATGATGTCCTGCAGCTTGTCCATGAAGAGGTCGAAGTGGATGATAAGGTCGCCGATTTCGTCGCGGATAAAGAGCTTGCAGCGCTTGGTCAGGTCTGCATTGCCCGTTTCCAGTTCCTTCAGGAAGTTCGTAACGTTCTGGATACGCCACATGAGCCATCTGATGAAGCGCCATGATAAAAGCACCATAACCACTGCAAGGATAATGACGATGGGGATAACAACAGCAATAGTGTCGTTCCTTGTCTTTTCGATAACTTCCATGGACTTTGCAATGAAAAGCATGCCCGTGATGTTGCCGTTATCGTTCTTGACAGGGCTGTAGACTGCGAGGTAGGGCTTTTCAAAGAGCGTTACTTTGCCGTGCCACTGTTTGCCCTGGTTTAGTACCTGGTTCAGGATTGCCTGGTTGTCAAGTTTTTTGCCCTTTGCGCCGGGGATGGTGGTTGCAATGCGCGTATCGCCTGAGAAAACCGTGCACTCAACATCGTGGCCGCGGTTCATCACGGTGATAAAGTCGTCCGTGCCCAGGTCGTATGCGAAGACTGAAGCACCCACCACTTTGCCGCCGAAGCGTATAGGCGCAGCATAAATCTGCGCGTATTCCGCACTGCCGATGGGTTCGTAGGCTTCAGTTGCCGTGCCGCGCAGTGCGCCGCTGACCGCGAATGATGAGGAAAGCTTTGAGCCTGCGGAGAATATGCCGGATGCGCCGCCGTTGAGCACCGTTCCGTCCGCGCCGACAAAGCAGTAGCCTTCCACGTCTACTGAGGAGCCGTATTCCTTGATGAAAGCCTGCAGCTGCTTGGAATCCTTGTTTGCCACGGCTTCCTGCAGCTCTTTGGAGCTTGCGGTCAGCTGAGCATCGCTCTTGAGCGTAACCATCCAGTCGACCAGTATGCGCTCTGCACCGTTTGCAGTTGCCACTAGGGAGTCTTCTGTTGCATTCAGCTGCTTCCGGTCGAACGTTGTCAGGCTGACTGCCGACACCACCACACAGCTGAACAGGATAACCCCGCCAACGAGCGCCAGCAGTTTGGTGGAAATCTGTACTCCGCGCTTTGCATTTTTTTCAAATCTGTCAAGTTCTTTCATCGCCATAGTCGGACGCTGCTCCTCTGGAAATATGTTTGAGCCGGTTTCAAAAGTCTTTGCGTTACCCGCCCGGCTTTTGAGACTGCCTCAATTTAAAGTCTATGTTCCTATATCTTACTATATATTCGGTGCTTTTTCAAGGAAAATGCAATTGTTTTTTCTGGTACTACTTTCTCGTATAGTGATGGGACATAAAAAAATGCGCGGAAGCGGGAAATTGAACGGCGCCGCATTTGCAACTTGTTGCAACAGCGGTGCCGGGCAATTTGCCGCTGGGAGCGCATTTTATTGTATGTGCAGCAATAAACCTGTTCGGAAACTTCAGTTTCAGAACAGCTTACACTAGAATGCGATGTTTAAAATTGCGCTATTTGAGCGATTTTAAACTTGCGGGCCTGAGCGGAAACGTAGATTCCGAACAGGTCTAATGTACTAGACACGCGTTTTGTTTCATTCTATTATATATGCCGCCATGAACATCTACGAGAACATCAATGCGCTTGTCGGCTACGGGCTGAAGACGGGGCTGATTGAGGTTGAGGATACCGTTTACACGCAGAACCGCCTGCTGGAGCTTTTTGAACTGGACGGCTTTGAGAACGCCGCGCAGGCTGCCGTGCCCGCCGTGCGGGAAGAACAGCTTGAATCAATCCTGGACGGGCTGCTTTCCTATGCTGCCCGGCACGGGCTTTTTTCTGACGACGGCATTGTGTACCGTGATCTTTTTGACACAAAAATCATGGGCTGCCTTGTTGCCCGCCCCTCGGAAGTGGAAAGCCGTTTCCTTTCGCTCTACAAGCATTCTCCCAAGGAGGCGACCGACTGGTTTTATAAATTCAGCCAGGACACCGACTATATCCGCCGCTACCGCGTCTGCAAGGATGTAAAATGGAAGACAAAGACCGAGTACGGCGACATTGACATGACCATAAACCTTTCCAAGCCGGAAAAGGACCCCAAGGCTATCGCTGCGGCAAAGAATGCCCGGCAGGGCGGCTACCCCGCGTGCCTGTTGTGCAAGGAAAACGTGGGCTATGCCGGGCGCGTGAACCATGCGGCGCGGCAGAACCACCGCATTATTCCGCTCAAGCTGGCGGGCAAGGAGTGGGGCTTCCAGTATTCGCCCTATGTCTATTACAACGAGCACTGCATCGTGTTCAGCTATGAGCATGCACCCATGCAGATAAGCCGCGAGACATTCCTGTTCCTCTTCGACTTTATCAAGCTCTTCCCGCATTACATCATCGGCAGCAATGCCGACCTGCCGATTGTGGGCGGTTCCATCCTGAGCCACAACCATTTTCAGGGCGGCTGCTACGAATTCCCCATGGCGCGCGCGCCCATCGATGAAGCGTTCTCCGTGCGCGGCTTTGATGACGTGCGCTGCGGCATCGTCAAGTGGCCGATGAGCGTTATCCGCCTGTCCGGGCACAATTCCGACCGCGTGGTGCAGCTTGCAGACAGAATCCTGACGGCGTGGCGCGCCTATACGGATAAGGAATCCTTTATTTTTGCTGAAACCGGCGGCGAAAAACACAACACCATTACGCCGATTGTGCGGATGCGCGGCGGTGACTACGAGGTGGATCTTGTGCTGCGCAACAATATCACCACGGAAGAGCACCCGCTGGGCGTTTTCCATCCGCATGCGGAACTCCATCACATCAAGAAGGAGAACATCGGCCTGATTGAAGTGATGGGGCTGGCGGTGCTTCCTGCCCGGCTTAAGAAGGAGCTGAACGACCTTGCCGAGGCAATCGTGAACGGGCGGGATATTTCTGCCGACCCGGAGCTGGGCAAGCATGCTGCGTGGGTGCAGGAATTTTTGCCGCACTACGGAAAAATCACCCGCGACAACGTGGGGCACATCCTGCAGGAAGAGACCGCGCGGGTGTTCGTGCGCGTGCTGGAGGATTCCGGCGTGTTCAAGCGTACCCCGGAAGGCCGGGATGCCTTCCACCGTTTTGTGGCGTCATTTGCATAGATATATAATAGAAGGAAAAAGAGGTGTTTATGGCACAGTTACAGATTCCGGGCGGCTACAAGGCGCTCCTGAACGAAAAGGAAACGGAGCACGCCATCGTGCTCATCAAGGATTTTTTTCAGCTTGCGCTTTCCACTGAGCTGAACCTGACGCGCGTTACCGCTCCGCTCTTTGTGCAGTCGGGGCTGGGTATCAACGACGACCTGAACGGCGTGGAGCGCCCCGTGCATTTCCCGGTAAAGGACATGGGCGATGCTCAGCTGGAAATCGTGCACTCCCTTGCAAAGTGGAAGCGCCTGAAGGTTTCCGAGATGAAACTGCAGCCGGGCTTTGGCATTTACACGGATATGAATGCTATCCGCGCGGACGAAGAGCTTGATAACCTGCATTCGCTCTATGTTGACCAGTGGGACTGGGAAATGTGCATCGACGAAAAGGACCGCACGGTTCCCTTCCTGAAGTCCGTGGTTGAAAAAATCTACCGCTGCCTTAAGCGCACCGAATTCTACATCTACGACCGCTATGCTGCCATCACGCCGGTGCTGCCGGAAAAAATTACGTTCCTGTACGCAGACGACCTGCAGCGCCAGTTCCCCGATAAGACTCCCAAGGAGCGCGAGAACGAGGCGGTACGTAAGTACGGTGCCGTTTTCCTGATTGGTATCGGCGGAAAACTGCCCGACGGTTCCATCCACGACGGCCGCGCTCCCGACTACGATGACTGGATTACCGAGACCGGTGACGGCCACCGCGGACTGAACGGCGACCTGCTGGTGTGGAACCCTGTGCTGCAGAATGCGATGGAGCTTTCTTCCATGGGTATCCGCGTAAGCCCGCAGTCGCTGAAGGATCAGCTTGCCGAGCGCGGCTGCCCCGAACGCGCCAGTCTGGAATTCCACCGGCGCCTGCTGGACGGTTCGCTCAGCCTGACGATGGGCGGCGGTATCGGTCAGAGCCGCCTGTGCATGTACTTCCTGCGCAAAGCCCACATCGGCGAAACGCAGGTAAGCACCTGGCCGGACAGCATGCGGGCTGACTGCAGCAAAGCCGGCATCCGGCTTTTGTAGCGCAATGGCTTCACAGGACATCCATATTGCGGCGCCGGCGCTGCTGCAGGAAATTCCTTCGTTTGCCCGGCGCGGCATAACGGAGTTTTCCCTGCACGACAGCAAAGCTGCGTCCGACCGGAATTTTCTGCTTGCTGTTGCCGCCGCCGTGCTCCGGTACTGCCCGGAGCTCTTTCTTTCTCTTGAAGTAGACGTAAAAACGCTTGACCAGCAGCTGGTGCGTTCGCTCGGCGGGCTGTACTGTTCCGTGGAACTGCCCCTTGCCGGCACGGAGAAGGGCGGTGCGCTCCTCTTTGACAAGAAGCTTTACGCGGGCAAGGCCGCCCTGCTGAACCGGGAAGGACTGGTGTTCGGCTTTATCATGGGCTGGGGCTGCCAGCGCGGCGATACCTTCCGCGCCTTCCGCGACCGGCTGGACTTTGCGCTGTCGCTGTATCCCAATCACCTGTATTTTCCCCAGCTGGACGAAGCGTGCGATCCTGCACCGACCGGCGTGTATTCGTCTAAGGACATGGATTTTTCCCGCGGCATGGCCTTTGCGTGCCGCACGTTCTACACGGCAGGCAGGGCTGTGCCGTGGTTCCTGAGCGTGCTGAAGGCGCTTAAGATTTCGCCGTCAGCGTTCTTTGCGGACTTTGATGAATGGCAGCAGTGCGGCAGCTGCTCCTATGTAACGGGTTTTGACCCGGACGCCGTGCCCCATATTGAAATCGAAAAAATGCAGCTTTCATTCCTGAAAGAGAAATTCGAGGAAAAGCACAAGCTGCAGCTTTTCCCTGTGGTGGAAGACATTGTTCGCCTGAACGGAGCGTTTTCGCGCGTTGCGGAAGAAGGCGAGGAGTGCGTGGTGGAAACATCCTACAACCCGGACGAACTGCTTTCGCCGGCCGGCATGGATATTGCGCGCTTTGCGGACAATTCCTGCCAGGAATCGTGCCGCGTACGTGTCTTTGCCGGGGAAGACGCCCCCGACTACTGCATCCTGCGCTGAGCGGCGGAAAAAACGCAGATAAAAAATGGAGGCCCCGGTGTGCCGTCCGGAGCCTCTTTACAAGGAGTTTCGCTGTGCTTGGAATCAAGGTGTTATCCTCAGTGCCTTACAACACTATTAACCGCTGAATCCTGTACAGGTTACACATTTTCTTTAAAATTTTTCATTTTTTTTTGCAGCTCCGGCAAGGTCTTTGTCTTGGCCGTGCCGGGGCTGCCGTGAACGGAAAAATGCAGGGGAAGCCCCCTGCATTCTTGCCGCCAACTGTACGTTGGCGCCGTCAACTATACGTTGACGCCGTTACTGGATTGTATAGCGTCCCGTGGTGATGGTATGGCCGTCACTGTAGACGGAGAACCAGACGGTCTTGTTCTTGCTGGTGTCCAGCGCCGCGTAGAATTCCTCCACGCTGGAGATTTTCTTGTCGTTGACGGCGGTTATCACGTCACCGTTCTGCAGGCGCAGCGCGGCAGCAGGTGTTTTCTCCTGAATGTTGCTGACGATAACACCCTTCACGTTCTTGTCGGTCAGCTTGATTGACTTGCGCACGGTTTCAGTGAGCGGTGCCGCAATGAAGCCCGGCCAGAGCTTGCTGTTGTCCGAAGACACTTCGCTGCTGCGTTCTTCAATCTTGACGCTCAGCTCCACTTTGTTCTTGCCGCGCAGCACGGTGAATTTTGCGGTCTTTCCGGCCTGCAGGTTACCCACCTCGCGCACCAGCTGGTCAACGCTCTTCACTTCGTGTCCGTCCAGCGCGATGATAAAGTCACCGGCCTGGATGCCGCCTTTCATTGCGGGGCTGTTCATGAAGATTTCCGAAGCAAATGCGCCCGTCTGCTTTTCGTTTATGCCCAGATCCTTCTTGTATTCTGCGCCTACGTCAACAAGGCTCACGCCCAGCCATCCGTACGAAATCTTGCCGCTTGCGATGAACTGGTCGATGGCAGTCTTGATGTTGTTGATGGGGATGGAGAAGCCCAGGCCCTGGCTGCCGCCGGACTGTGATGCAATCCAGGTGTTGATGCCGATGACTTCGCCGTAGATGTTCACGAGCGGGCCGCCGGAATTGCCCTGGTTGATTGCCGCGTCTGTCTGGATAAAGTCGCTGATGGAGCCGATCTGGCCGCCGGAACGGCCTGTTGCGCTGACAATGCCCTGCGTAACGGATGCAAAGTAGCCGAGCGGGCTGCCGAGTGCCAGCACGATGTCTCCCTGCTGCACGGCGTCGCTGTCGCCCAGTGATGCTACCGGGATGCTCTTGTCGTCGGATTCAAATGAAACGAGGGCGATGTCCATGCGTTCGTCCGCACCGACCAGTTTGCCGTCGAATTCGCGCTCGTCGTTCAGCTTTATCTTGATGGTGGTTGCCTTGCCGGCAACGTGGTTGTTCGTCAGCACGTAGACGGTTTTGCCGGTCTTGCGCACGATGACGCCGGAGCCGAGCGCCGACTGCTGCATTTCCTTGGTGCTGCCTTCACCGTCGCTGTCCGGGAAGCCGAAGAAGAACGGCAGGTCCTTGAACGGGTTGAAGCTCTGCACCTTGGTGGTCTCGGTAACGTCAACTTCCACCACGGCGGGCAGGACGTTTGAGCTGATGGAACGGAATGTGTTCTGCAGCGCCAGCGTTACGGCAAGGGAATCGGAGGGAAGCGCGGTGTTCCCGCTGCTCTTCTTTGTGTCCGCAAAAGCCACGTTTGCGGAACCTTTGTTCACTTTGCAGGAGAGCGTAAACAGTCCGAATGAAAAGGCTGCGACTGCCGCCGTTCCCAGTATTTTTTTTGTCAGATTTTTCATTGTAGTAAAACCTCCAGATGTATGGGAACCCCGCTGCGCTTCTGCGCCGGGGCTTTCCGTTCTTCATTTTCGATGCCAGATAGCTTCGTGTCAGCCTGACATCAAAAAATATAATGAATTTGACGGTGAAAGTGTTACAAGGAAAGCTAGAAATTCTTGTTATCTGCGAAAGGCTGCCTCAAGAGTCATCCTCATGCTGGCTTTTGCGCCGCAAATCCGGGGCACCCTGCAGAAACAAAACCACCCCGAAGGAGAGCCTTACATATTTATGAAATATGCAGTATACTATAAGTATGGCAGAGGAAAAGGAAAACCGCAAGGTAAAGGACAGCGTTTTCGTCGATTTGTTCGGGAAGGACATAAAGGCAAAGGAAAACTTCCTATCCTTGTACAATGCCCTGCACGGAACAGAGCTCAAGCCTGAGGAAACAGAGCTGGTGCCGGAGATGCTTGAAAGCGCGGTCTACATGGCCTATGCCAACGATGTTGCCATGCAGGTGAACGGCAGGATAGTTGTCCTCATTGAGCATCAGTCGACGATAAACAATAACATGCCGCTGCGGCTGCTCGACTACGTGACCAGGATTTATGAGCGCATCGTGCCTGCAAAGAAGAAATTCTACCGGGGGCTTGTAAAGATACCGCTGCCGGAGTTCTACGTGCTGTACAACGGCACGGATGACTATCCCGAACGCGGGGAAATGAAGCTTTCTGATGCGTTCACCTATCCCGACGGGAACAGGCCGGATCCGATGCCGCTTGAGCTTATCGTGAAGGTGTACAACATAAACCCGGACAAGGGAAAGGACCTGCTGGAAAAGTGCGACGCACTCATGCAGTACGCAAGGTTCATAGGGCTGGTAAGGAAGGCTGTGAGCGGGGAAACCGAGGAGCCGCTTACCTGGGCAGTGAAAGAGGCTATCCGGCAGGGCATCCTGCCCGATTATCTGAAAAGGAAGTCTACGGAGGTAATAAACATGCTTACGATGGAATATGATTATGCTGTTGACGTAGCCGCCCAGAA
>CADCQA010000287.1 GCA_902803415.1 uncultured Spirochaetaceae bacterium
AGCCACATGAGGATTCCCATAAGGATGCTCATAATCAGCACCATGCCGAATTTCTTTACTTTGGTAAGGAAGAGCATGAACACGATGCCGCCGAACAGCGGCATAAGCACCGAGTAGGTCGGCATGAATATTGGAATGAAGCCGAGCATTGCCAGCGCCATAATCACAACAAAATAAATTGCCGTAAAGATGCCGACATTAATCAAATCTTTTCCGTTCAGTTTCTTTGTTTTTTCCATAATTGTTTTTCTCCTTTTTTCTTTTGCCTGCGGCTACAGTTTCCAGCTTACCGCCTGTTTTCTGCTGTCTATAAAGCGCGCGTAGATGCCGCCCTTTGCTGCAAGCTCGCTGTGGGTGCCCTGCTCGGCAATGCGGCCCTTGTCTATCACGACAATCTGGTCGGCACTGCGCACTGTTTTCAGGCGGTGGGCAATCATGATGACGGTTTTTTCGCGGGTAAGCTCTGCAATGGCGCTCATCAGTTCCCGCTCGTTTTCCGGGTCAACATTTGCGGTGGCTTCGTCAAGGATGATAATCGGCGCGTCTTTCATGATGGCGCGGGCAATTGAAATGCGCTGTTTTTCGCCGCCGCTCAGGCTTGCGCCGCCTTCGCCGATTACGGTGTTGTAGCCGTTGGGGAGTTTTGATATGAACTCATGGCAGCAGGCTTTTTTTGCAGCGGCAATGACTTTTTCCAGCGGGGCGTCGGGTTCACCAAAGCGGATGTTGTTGGCAATGGTGTCGTGGAACAGATAGACGTTCTGGAACACAAAGCTGTAGTTTTTCATCAGCTCGTCCATGCTGTAGTCGCGGACATCCCGGCCGCCAAGCGTAACGGTTCCCCCGTCCACATCCCAGAAGCGGGCAAGCAGGTGGCAGAAGGTTGTTTTGCCGCCGCCGGACGGCCCGACGATGGCAGTTGTTGTCTTTGCCGGAATCCTGAGCGAAATGCCGTCAATGATTTTGCGCGGGGAAGCCGCCTGCTGATTCGAAGCAGTGGTGTAGGAAAAGTCAACGTTTTTTGCTTCAATGGTGGTGTCGGTGTTTGCATCTGCGGCAGGGCCGCCGGATTTCCCTTCGATGTTCATTGTCGGCAGGCTGAGAATTTCATTTGCCTTGCCGACGCCAATGTCAATGAGGCGCAGCAGGGCGGAGTAATTCCCGCCGGCTTCCAGTGCATTAAAAAGCATGAATGAACAGACCAGCATGGTGCTGCAGTCTGCAAGGTCCATGGAACCGCCGAAATAGAAATGCAGCGATGCAAGCATCATTGCAACTCCGCTCAGCTTTGCAACCAGTGACTGCAGGTTCGATACGGGAATGCAGCGCATTTCCATCTTGATAAGAATTTTAAGGCGGTGGTCAATCACGGCATTCAGTTCCTTGCGGCGCTTTCCCGCCAGGTTGTATGCCTTGACTTCTGCAATGCCCTGAATGTATTCCAGCACTTTTCCGATTTCTGCGGTGTCGGCACGAATTTTTTCGGCAGAAACATCTTTTACGGCAATCCGCATGAAAAGATTTACGAATTCGAACAGTGCAAAACCTGTAAGCGCCACAAGTGCAATCCGCCAGTCAAAGAAGAAGAGCATGATGATAATCAGGCTGGTGTCCAGCAGGCCCTGGAAGACCATCATCACGGCGCGGGTTGCAACATCGCCCACGCTTTCCATGGTGTTCGTGGTTACCGAGGTGATGGTGCCCAGGCTGTTCTGGTTGAAATAGCCCATCGGCAGGTAGCGCAGGTGCTCGGCAATCTCTATGCGCTTTTTTGCGCAGGTGCGGTAGCCGCCTTCGCACTGCCACATGGAAGTGACTTTCCGCGTAACAATGCCGCCGGCTACGCTTACGCACATGATTGCCAGTGAAAGCCAGATGGTATCCGTTGTAAACGGAATGCCGTCCCTGGCACTTGCAATGACGCCGCGCAGCATAAAGGCAACGGCTGCAATCCGGAGCGCCATGAAAAGCGCATTAAAAATTCCCACTACAATGGAACCGTAGAATTTTTTGCGGTTCTCGCTGTCACAGAATTTGAAAAAACGTCCTAGTATTTCGAACATACCATCCTCCGCTATTCGTCGCGCGCATCAATGTGCGCTTCCCACATGGCTTTGTACAGGCCTCCGCGTGCAAGCAGTTCTTCGTGGGTGCCGCTTGCATCTATCGCGCCATCCTTTATGACGTAGAGCTTGTCGGCATCCTTTACCGTTGACAGCCGGTGCGCAATGACAATCAGCGTTTTGCCCGCAACGAGTTTTGCAACGCTCTGCTGGATTATTGCTTCGTTTTCCGGATCGGTGTAGGCTGTTGCCTCGTCAAGGATGACGATGGGGGCGTTCTTCATCATGGCACGTGCGATTGCAATGCGCTGGCGTTCGCCGCCGCTTAAGTGTGCGCCGCTGCCGCCCACGATGGTGTCAAAGCCGTTTTCCAGTGACTGTATGAAATCGTAGCAGCCGCTTCTGCGGGCAACTTCTTCTACCTCTGCATCGCTTGCACCTTCGCGGCCCAGGCGGATGTTTTCGCGTACGCTCAGGTCAAACAGAAAATTGTCCTGGCTTACATAGGCCACGCGGCGGTTGTATTCTTCCAGCGACAAATCCTTGATGTTCACGCCGCCGATTTCTATGGAACCGGAATCCACATCCCAGAGCGATGCAATCAGCCGGGCAATGGTTGACTTGCCGCTTCCGCTGGGGCCGACAAATGCACTGTAACTGCCCTGCGGCAGCGTCATTGATATGCCGTGCAGGATTTCGCGGCTGTTCTGCAGGGCAGCATGCGGGGCGTTGCGGGGTGTCCCCGCAGAGGGGGTAGCGGAAGACTGCGAAGCAGGCTGGAGCGAGGGGGAGGCTTCCCCCTTCCGGTAACTGAAGTGCACGTTTTTGAGTACAATTGAATTGTCGAGCGGCTTGCGGGCGTCGATGGGTGGACGTTCGAGTTCCGGCAGGGTCATGATGGAACCGACTTCGTTGAAGATGGCGCCGGCCTTTGCAATGTCGTCGTGGTAGGTGAAGGCAATCATGAAGGGCTGGATGGCGCTGACGGCAAGGATGATGACGGTGATGAACAGCGGGGCTTCCACGGTGCCGCGCAGGAACATGAAGCCGCCGATGGGGAGCAGCGAAAGCAGCAGCGACTGCATGACGACCATGGAGATTGCGTGCGGCCAGATGCAGTCGCGCATCCATTCGACGTAGCAGTCGGAGCCTTCCTTTGCGGCCGTGACGAATCGTTCGTACGAGGATTTTGATTTGCCGAATGCCTTGATGACTTCGATGCCGTTTATGTATTCGACGGCGGTGTCGTTGAGCACTTTGGTTTTGTTGAGTGCGAACTGGAAACGCGCTGCGCCGTCCTTGAACATAAAGCACATGGCGATGAAGCCGACGGGCACGACGGCAAGGCTTGCGAGGGCGAGCCGCCAGTCGAGGACGAAGAGGTAGACTATCAGCGCGATGGAAAGGATGATGTTTGACGTGTATTCGGGCACGATGTGGGCGAGCGTTGTTTCCATGCTGTCGATGCGTTCGACCATGATGTTTTTGAGGGAGCCGGAGGGCATGTCCAGGACGGTTCCCAGGGGAAGGCGCGTGAGTTTGTCGCACATCCGTTTGCGGATGTTGCCGAGCAGGTTGAAGGTTGCGATGTGGCTCATGCTTGTGGAAACTGCATGGAAGAGGACGTTGCCCAGCCAGAACAGGGCGACGGTTACGCATTCCTGCAGGAATAGGTTCCAGTTGCGTTCACCTGCGAGCAGCTGGCGGATAATCCGCGCAATCATGAAATACGGTGCGATGCAGCACGCCACACTCAGCAGGGCAAAGCATACGCTTGCGATGTACTGCCCTTTTTTTTCGCCTGCAAATTCGATGATCCAGCCGACAAGGCTTTTCTTTGCAGGGGCTTTGGTTTTTGTTGACATACGGGCTCCTGTGCATTAGCTTTAGCTAACCGGTAGGAGTGTAGCATGTTTTATAAATGTTAGCAATGGGTAATATGCAGTTTTTTTAGCGTGGGGCTGAGCTGGAGCTGGTGGGGATGCCGGGACGCGGAGGAAACCCCAGTAAAAATGTGCGGAAGCGGAAAACTGAACGGCGCCGCCTTTGTAGTGCGCAGCACTACAACCAGCGGTGTCGGGCAGTTTTCCGCTGGGAGCACATTTTTGTTGTACCTTAGCCGAAATTGTTACCCCGTACAGATGGGACTTACTGTGCATTGGTGGGGATGCCGGGGCCGGTTAAAAATAAAAGAGTTCCTCAAATTTCATATCGAGCGCAACGCACAGAATCAGCGCGAGTTTTGCGGTGGGGCAGAACTGGCCGGTTTCAATGGAACTGATGGTGTTCCGCGACACGCCGACCATCCCCGCAAGTTCTGCCTGCGAAAGCTTTTTCTGGGCGCGCGCTTCCCGCAGGCGGTTCCGGAGTACGAGGGTGTCGTTCATGCTGCGCCCCCGCTGCCCAGTTCATGCATGAAGCTAAGTTCACGCATGAACCCAAGTTCATGGAGAAACACCGCGGTGAGCAGGATAACAATCGCAAGGTAGCCGAGTGCGACGAAGAGTTCGTGCAGTTTTCTCATCTTGAAGAACTTTACGAAAAAGGCAACGCAGAGCATCCCGAAGAAAATTATCCAGCACTGTACGCTTACGCGGCGGCTCAGAATCCAGCTGAGCGCGGACACGAGCGCACACAGGGCGAACGAGGCGAAATATGCGGCGACCGCTGCCGTGCGCTGCACGTCAAGGTCGAACAAATCTTTGCTGCCGTTTTCTTCGCGGCTTTTCTGGAGAATTTCATCTTTTGTCATTGTCAGCTCCTGAATCCCTGCTGTTCCTGCCCGCCATGCTGTATGCCAGCAGGCCGGCGGGACACGCTGCCGTGCATTCGCCGCACAGTATGCATTCTGCGCTGCGGATGCTGCCGCCCGCCTTCACCTGCGCCGGGATGTCCACGGCCATGGGGCAGTGCCGGCGGCAGTTCCCGCAGCCGGTGCATGCCGCCGCATCTTTTTTTACGCGGATGTGCAGCTGCGGCAGGCGGAGTGCCCGGCCCGCCCTGCTGCCCAGTACCATAAAGGGCGCCATCCAGCAGATGTAGTGGCAGGTGGCACGTTTGCCGTGCACGACTGCCGGAATAAGGAAGAGCAGCACAATGCCGTAGTAAATGACGTAGCTGTAGATGTTCGCGATGGAAATGCCGTGGTCGGTCATAAAGAAGGGCCGGACGGAAAGCTTTCCCTTCCCGAGCAGCCAGCTGGCAGCCACGCCGCAGAGCCACAGCGCCCAGATGCCGTATTTGATGTAGTTCCGCCAGCCCTGCACCGGTTCCTTCGGGGAGAACTGGGCAAAACATTCGGACATGCCGCCGGTGGGGCAGAACCAGCCGCACCACAGCCGCCCGAAGAAGATGCTCAGGGTGAACAGCAGCGCAAAGACGATGCAGCTGCCGTTGATGATGTGCTGCACCGCCGCCATGATGATGAGGTACGGCGAGAAGTACCAGATGGTGACGGGAAACAGCAGCATGGCGGCAATCAGTGTAAAACGCCGCAGCTGCTGGAATTTTTTCTGCTTCATGGAACCTCCTTGCTCAGTGCTTGTTTGCCAAGTTTACTGTGCATTACCGGCAGTATAGCGATGCAAAGTAAACTTGTCAAGAAGCAGTTTTTTTA
>CADCQA010000288.1 GCA_902803415.1 uncultured Spirochaetaceae bacterium
CCTCCTGCTCCGGGCCAATGGAAAAAGATGCCTGCGGGAAAAAATACTGCGCGGGGTACGACCGGCAGTCGTTCCCCCATCCTTTGTGAAATTGATTCACTCTGGACAAGGTGAAATTAACATATTCTTTTGATACAGCGGCATCCAGCCCTTGACATTCCGGCGGAATTCCTTCATACTGGAAATCCCTGCGGAACTTCCGCTGGTGAGGATGGTGAAAACAAAGTATGGCAAGCATTACCGTTGAAAGCAACGAGAACCTTGAGAAAGCAATCAAACGCTTCAAGAGAATGGTTGAAAAGGAAGGTATTATCCGCGAGTACAAGAAGCGCGAATACTACGAAAAGCCTTCTACAATCCTCAACCGCAAGAACAAGGCTATCCAGCGCAAACTGCTGAAGAAGAACCACAGCAGCGGCAGACCGCATGAGTCAAAGTCTTCATACTGACAGCACGTTATACGGAGCAGAAAGAACCTTCAGGATTCACTGGGGGTTCTTTTTTTTGCATGCACCGCGTGCCTTTTTCGCACATATATTTGCTGCCAGCGTTTTTGCTGCAAGCATACTCGCAGCCTGCTTACTTGCAGCCTGTACCAGCACTTCCGCACACAGTACCATACACACCGCCCCCGCAGCACAGGATGCGCTCCTTCCCGCAGAGATTACATGGCGCAGCATAGCGCCGGGAATCAGCTGTTTTGACCACACGGTGCAGGGCATTCCCGCCGCCTACCACGTTGTCCGCATAGAACTTGCTGCCCGCCGCATCAGGCTGGACGCGTATCCCCCGGCCGGGGTAAGCGGCAGCTTTGCCCCGCAGGACATCCGCAGTTTTGCCGCCGCGTCAGGCAGCACGGTGGTCGTAAACACCACGCCTTTTTCCTACGCGCAGGGAGGACTGCTGCGGGCGGCCGGCATACACCGGCTCCACGGCATGCAGGCTTCGCCCCCGGCGGAACGCTATGCAGCACTTGCATTCAGCGGGCAGCGGGAAGCCGACGGCACTTACACGCAGCTGCATGCCGCAGTCATCGGCAGCCAGACAGAAGCGGCGTGTGCCGGCTACAGCTGCGTATTCGGGGGCTTCTTTGTTATCCTGCAGGACGGAACCCCTGCTGCATTCAGCCGGGAAAGCATGGATTCCCGCACGGCGGCAGGAACAAACAGCGACGGCTCCGTGCTCTGGCTGCTCTGTGCCGAAGGAGAGCGGAAGCGGCAGAGCGCAGGGCTTTCCTTCCAGCAGTGCGCGTACATCCTCCGGGAACTGGGCTGCACGGACGCACTCCAGTTTGACGGCGGCGGGGCAAGCCAGCTGTGCATCGGCGGGCAGTCAGTGCTGCCCTACACCCCGCCCCATGCCATCGGCTGCTGCCTGGGAATCAGCATCGACCCGGACGCAGCGGAGGCGCAGCACCACTAACCTGCCCCACAGAAAAAAGCGCCCCGCAGGCAGCAGAGCCAGACGGGGCGTTTTTTGTATGCCCAAACGGGCACCGGGGTCTCAATCCAGCCTTAGAACGCGGGCGGCACGAAGTCCAGTGCAGTGCGCTCGTCAAAGCCGTACATAAGGTTCATGTTCTGCACGGCCTGCCCGGAGGCACCTTTTACCATGTTGTCAAGGCAGCTGACAAGCTGCAGCATTTTGCCGCCGTCCACAACAAAGACCTGCAGGTCGCAGAAATTCGTGTAGCGCACGGTACGCGTAGTGGGGTTCACGCCGGCGGGCAGCACCCGCACAAAGGGTTCGGCAGCATAGGCCTTTTCGTACAGGGCGCGCACCGCGGCCGCAGCGTCCCCTCCGTGTTCCGCTGCAAGGGATGCAACGCGGGCGGCACCGGCTTCCGTAAGCGGCGCGTAAATGGTGCTCAGGATGCCGCGGTTCTGCGGAATCAGGTGCGGCGTAAAGACGATGTTTACGTCCGTGCCCGCTATAAGGGAGCAGTTGCGCGCAATTTCGCTCTGGTGGCGGTGGCAGCCCACCTTGTAGGCAGAAAAGCTTTCACCGCATTCGCAGAACTGGTTGCTCATGGACGGATTGCGCCCGGAGCCGGTTACGCCGCTCTTGCTGTCCACAATGATGCAGTCCGTGCGCACCAGGCCTTCCTTCAGCGCGGGCAGCAGGGCAAGGGTTGCGCTGGTCACGTAGCAGCCGGGGTTACCGATAACGCGGGCACCGCGGATCTGCTCCCGGTTCATTTCCGGGGAACCGTACACACATTCCTCGTGCACGGCGGGGAACTGCCAGTCCTTGCCGTACCATTTCTTGAAGGTGGCCTCGTCCATGCCGTAGCGGAAGTCCGCGCTCAGGTCGATGAGCTTCTTGCCGTGACTGACGCAGTAGTCTGCATACTGCTCCGCAATGCCGTGGGGGAGCGCGGTAAACACCACATCCGACTGCTCCTTCACCTCGTCGGCGGTCAGCAGCCTGCCGTCACTCTTGGTGCCCAGCTGCCCCAGCAGATTCTGGTACACCGCATCAATGCGCTGCCCCTCAAAACTCACGGAGCTTGCATAAATTTTTTCCACCTGCGGATGGCGGAGCAGTATCCTGAACAGCTCCACGCCGGCATAGCCCGTTGCACCGATGATTCCCGCCTTTATCATAGTTCCTCCCGTGCCCTTCCCGTACCGGCCGCGCGGCATCAAGTAACCTGCGGAGGGGCATAATTGTTTTTGTGGCGGCAGTTCCGTCATTAAGCCCGTTCAGAAAACAGCTTTTCCAACAGGTTTAATGCCGGGATATGCCGCGGAAAGCAGCGGGGGAAATTCCCCAAAGCCGAAAAAAATGATACACTGAAGGAATGAAAGATTCAAGGTTTATGGCAAAAAAGAAATTCAGGACGGCAGCTGTCCTTTTTACAGCCGTGCTGGCACTCGCCTCATGCGGCTCCACGCGCAAAACCCCGCCGCCGGACGACGCGACGGATACGGAAATCATCCAGATGGCTCAGGACGCCTACGACAGGAACAAGAAGGAACTCGCCCGATACTACTACACGGTGCTGCTCCAGCGCTACGGCATGAACACGGCAGACTACGTGGAAGGCCGTTTTGAGCTGGCGCACCTTTACCTGAAGGAAAAAGACTACGACCGCGCAGTTCCCATGCTGGAAGAAGTCATAGAAATCTGCGACATCAGCGACTACGGTACCGTTCCCACGGCATTCCGCAGGCTTGCAGAGCTTGACCTTGCCAAGGTGCCGCCCAAGAAGCTGGAGCAGATCCACGCCGCACGGGGCTACCAGAGCCAGCAGGACACTTACGATGACTACGAAGACGATGATTACTACGGCTACGAGGAACCGGAAGACAATACAGGCTTTTCATTCGGCAGCGACTGGCAGCAGAACGACAGCTCCCGCAACGGAATGTTCAGTTTCTAAAACCGTCCCCGCTTGACCGCACGCGCGGCTGAACACTGGCACTCAAGAGCCGCCAGGCCCCTGGCTGCCAGCCAACGTTCAGCGCCCGCGTGACGAGGACTTGTCGTCCGGCACAATCACGCAGTCCAGCGAGATATGCTTCTCGTTGGCAAGGTTGATGACCATGTCCTGCGTAATCTTGCGCTTGCCGCGCGGTCTCTTGTGCGGCCCGGCGTCACCGATGAGGATGATTTTCTTTTCCGCCTCGTCGCGCCAGTCATAGTAGTAAAGCCCTGCATAGAGCGCCTCGTAGACGGCCTCGGGAATGTCGCCGCCTTCGTTGCCGCGTATCTTTATGGTATCAAGATATTCTTTAAGCTGCGCTTCAGAACTGGTAAAACCAAAGATTTTGACCGGCAGATTTTCGAACTTGTAGTTGTCAAAGTAATCGCGGTAGCACAGCAGGCCGATGCGCACGTCATTGAATTCCTCCAGCTGCTGCAGCACACGGGGAATCCATTCGTTGCGCAGGCTGTCCAGGTCGTCGTGCATACTGCCCGTGGTGTCAATGGCAAGCACAATGTCAACCATGTTCCGTGAGCGGAAGGACTGAATGATTTTGCCAAGGTCGTCCGGCAGCGTCTCCGGGCCCTTTGAGTACGTCATCATACCGCCGGCCTTGTTCGCAATCTCGTTGAATTTCTGTGCGGCGTCCAGGTTATAGTCATCAGTGAGCGTAATCGGCGGCACAACCGGCTCGTCTTCCGGTTCTGTGTATTCCGGCTCCGGCGGCTCCTCTTCCTCATCTTCAATCCATACAGGTTCGGGCTCTTCCGGCTCCACCGGCTCCGGTTCAGGCGGGGCTTCTTCTTCCTCCGGCTCGTAGCGCAGGGGTTCCGGCTCCGGCTCTTCGACGGGCAGGGGCTCCGGCTCGGCGACTTCCTCCGGCACGGCGGATGTATCCACATGCGGTTCCGGTTCCTTTGTTACCGGTTCCGGCGGCGGCGTCTGGGTGCGGGGCTTGGGGCGGGCAGTCTTCACCTTGCGCTCGGTTTTTACCACCCGGTCAAAGTCGCGCGTGTCAAACATAAAGGGATTGTCCTGGAATTTTCCGGTGTAGTCGCCGTATTTCTTTGAGAACGTGCGGATATTGATGAACAGGCCCTGTTCAATGGAAACAGTGCCGTGGCGCTCCCACGGGTAGCCGTATTCCAGCTCGCTCGGTATATATATATGGAAGCATTTGCCCAGTTTTTCGTGGTGCACCACCGTAGAGGAAATAAGGCTGTACTTTGCGTATTCCGACGTGAGCACCTTGCCGTTCAGGTAGCGGATTTCGTCACCGTTTACGCTGTTGTATTCCTTGGCACGGTAGGCAAAGTTGTCGCTCTTGCCGTCCGGATCTTTCGTAGTCTCAACGAGCATGACGCTTTCCATGCTGCTCTTCTTGCGGATGTAGAGATCTACGCCGTCCTTGCGCCAGTCAGAGCCGTGCTGCTCGACCACAATGTCGTCCTGAAGGACAAGCAGGCCGGGAGTGTCCGCAAAGGACAGTGCGGCGGTCACAATCAGGCAAAAAAGCAAACAAAACTTCTTCATACTACGATTTTCGGAAAGAAAAAGGATGCATTTTACAGGAAAAATCTGCGGGGGTGCCCGCAGCTTCGAAAACCTCTCCACAATTTAATTCAATTTACAGACAAAACAAAGAATTCCGCAAAAAGAACTTTCACCAATCTGAAAAGTGTGCTATACTCCTTTATTGAGACTACAGGAAAAAGAATATGGATGAAGAAGAAATTGTACCTACATTGCAGTACACGCCCGTAAGCATAGACTCATTCTTCGACAAGAACGAAATCCAGAAAGAC
>CADCQA010000289.1 GCA_902803415.1 uncultured Spirochaetaceae bacterium
AGCATGCGCCATTCATCTTTGACATTCATTTCGTACATGAATTCCCTGCGTTCTTCTTCCGGGGTTGCTTTGTTGAACCTGCCGCCCGTGCAGGAAACCCTTTGCATCCCAAGCTTTTCCATGGTTTTCCAGGAAGCAATATTTTCGCTGTCGCAGTGCGCCACAAAGTGATTTATGCCAAGTTCCTTGTGGGCCCAGCGGGCAAGTGCTGCCGCAGCTTCCTGCGCATAAGCGTTCCCGTGTGCGTCTTTTTTCAGGCACCAGGCAAGTTCCGCGCTATTTTTTTCTTCGCGCAGGTAAAGGCTTACCCCGCCAATGTGTTCTCCCTGATGCAGAACGGCACATTCGTAAAACTGAGGCGTTTCTTTCTTCCACTCGTTTTCTGCATCGCGCAGAAAAAGTTTTGACTCCTCTAAGGAATCGTTTGGCAGAAACCTCATGTACTTCATCGTCTCCCGGTCGGAAGCGTATGCATGGGTTGTTTCCAGGAATTCCATGCCCTGCGGCACAAGTTCCAGGCGCGGCGTTTTCAGGTGAAAGTTTTTTTGCATTCCAGTTTTCCTTGTTCAGTATAAGGGATCTTGAAAAACTTTGGTTTCCCGAGATGCCCTATAAACAGGAAGGGCAGGTGTTTGCCTGCCCTTCCTGCTGCCCTAGTGTTTTGCCTGCCCGTAATAGGCATTCGGGCCGTGCTTCCGCTGGTAGTGTTTGTCTATAATATAGGAAGGAAGCGGGCATGCCCGCGGTTCAATCATGATGGTATTGAGGGCCATGTGGCTGACTTCCTCCAGCACGGCAGCGTTGTACACCGCCTTGTCCGCGGTGGCACCCCAGCAGAACGGCCCGTGCCCGCCGACGAGCACCATGTTGACCTCTGCAGGATTCAGCGAATGTTCCCTGAAATGGCTGACGATGAGCTTTCCGGTTTCCTTTTCGTAGTCGTTTTTTACGGCTTCCGCGGAAAGGTAGGGCGTGCACGGCACTTCCGTCTGGATATGGTCGGCATGGGTGGTACCGAAAAGCGGTACGGGGCGCAGTGCCTGTGCCCAGCTGACTGCATACGTGGAATGCGTGTGGATTATCCCCTTGATGTCTGCGCCGCCGTTCACCGCGAATTCGCGGTAGAGCACTGCATGGGTCGGGGTGTCGCTGGACGGACGGAAATCACCTTCCACGACCTTGCCGTCAAGGTCAACGATAACCATGCTGTCCGGCGTCAGTTCCGGGTAGGGCACCCCGCTCGGCTTGATGGCAAATACTCCTGCCGCCTTGTCGAATGCGGAGACATTGCCCCACGTATACAATGCAAGATGCTGCTCCGGAATCTGCATGTTTGCTTCATACGCCTGTTCTTTTATTGACTGGTATGTTCCTGCCATGACATTGCCTCCTGTTTAGTCCACATTTTCCACGGCGGCGCGTTCCACGGCAAGCGCTTTTGTGTAGTTTGCAAAGAAGCGGTTGAAACCGTCGATGTCTTCCTGCGCCGGTGCCACGGTCTGCACTTTTGCGCTGGCAAAGACTTTGTCCTGCAGCCATGCAGCAAGCGGGGTGCCGTTGCCGTCCGTGCGGTATGCTGCAAGCAGCGCCATGCCCCAGGGACCGCCTTCACCCGCGGTGCTCAGTGCGGAAACCGGCGTGTGCATTGCCGCCGCCATGACGGGAAGCCCCACGCCCTCCGTCTTGAAGAAGCCGCCGTGCCCGGTAAGCCGGTCAAGCTGCACATGTTCCTTGTCGAAAAGAATGTCCATGCCGGTGCGCAGTGCGCCGAGCGCGGTGAAAAGCTGCGCCCGCATGAAATTTGCCAGCGTGAACGATGCATCCTGCGTGCGCACAAAGAGCGGGCGCCCGGAAGCAAAGCCGGTCATGCTTTCGCCGGAAATATAATTGTAGGGAATAAGGCCGCCGCAGTCCTTGTCGCCCTTCATTGCTTCGGCAAGCAGCTTGTCGTAGAGTTCGCCCTTGCTGAATTTTGCACCCAGCAGTTCCGCTGCTGCCCCAAAAAGCTTTATCCACTTGTCATATTCACCGGTGCAGTTGTTTGCGTGTGCCATTGCGGCCGGTTTGCCGTCCGGTGTTGCCACAATGTCAATCAGCCCGCTGTATGCCTTGGACAGGGCTTTTTCCAGCACGACCATTGCAAAGACAGAAGTTCCGGCAGACACGTTGCCGGTGCGGGCCGCCACGGAATTGGTGGCAACCATGCCGGTGCCGGCGTCTCCTTCCGGCGGTGCCAGCGGGATTCCCGCTTCCAGCGTGCCGTCGGG